>JACQEC010000196.1 GCA_016200765.1 Chloroflexota bacterium
TGGCGCACATGGCCGAATTGAGCGAAGGGGCGACGCTCAAGGCCAACATCGCTCTGCTGGAAAACAACGCGCGCCTCGCCGCCCAAATCGCGCACGCGCTGGTGCAGAAGAAAGCGCCGATCGGGTTTGCGGTGCGGTAGGGGCGAAGCCGCGCGTTCAACGGATTGGGATAACGGATGAGCGGATTTAGGCGCTCGTCAGCGATGATGACCACTCAAGGCCACGCCAGTCATCGTCTTGCGCGACACCTCGCGACGACCAAAGCGCGAATCCGCTAATCCGTTGCGCCGCAGGCAATCCGTTGACCGCGCCCCTGCTTCCCCTACAATTTCCGGAACAGCTCTGCGTACTTCACCCCTGCCGCTTTGCCCTGCCGCTTCATCCACCGCTCGAGCCAGTCGAAATTAAACTCCGGATTGCCGTACTGTGAGTGGTGCGCGCGCATGGCCTGCAAGCGCATCTGCCACAGGTCGGTCACGTCCACATAGATCGCCTGCTTTGAGCGAGGCCGCCCGCCGAACACGAACGTCTGCTTGATGGACGCGGGCTTGACGCCGTTCTTCAACTGCTGGGGCTGGTAGAACGGCATCGAGGACGGGATGAGCGCGTCTACGGCGGCGCGGCCCACGGCGCGGTGGTCGGGGTGGCCGTCCACGGCGGGGTCGAAGGTCATCAGCGTGTCCGGCTGGTAGAGACGATACTGCTGTGCAATCTGCGTGCGCAGAGCCAGCGATGGCTCCAATTCGCCGTCGTCGTGGCCCAGAAAGACAACCGTCTTGATGCCGAGCAGTTTCGCCGCCTCGCGCGTTTCCTTGCGGCGCGTGCGCGCCAGCGACGCGCGGGTGAACTTCCGCGTGTCGTGCGTGCCGATGTTGCCGTCGGTGCACAGCACCTCGATCACCTCCACGCCGCGCTGAACCATCCGGTAGATGGAGCCGGCGGTGACGGTTTCCAGATCATCGGGATGCGCGCCGACAAAGATCAGGCGCTTGACATCCTTGAAAGGCCATTTGGGCATCGTGGCTAAAACCACGCATTCTTGAGATCGTCCTTGATTTGCGCCAGCGTCGCGGCCAGCCGTTCGGTGTCGCTCATGACCTGCGCCATCTGCTGTTGCAACTCGGCCACCTGTCTCTGCAAAGCGGCGATGTCACTTCTCCCCTCTCCCACGCGTGGGAGAGGGGCCGGGGATGAGGCCGCGCTCAAGGTGATGAACGCCTGCTGGCCGGCAGTGACTGTCAGCACGCCGGAAGCGTTGGTGCCGACGACGTTCAGCGTGTAAGTGCCGGTGGGGACGTTGTCGAACCCAAAGCGGCCATCGCCCGCAATCTTGCTCGTCAGGTCGAGGTGGCCGCCTTGCAGGTTGATGCTCATTCCCGCGCCGCCCGCGACCGTGCCGCGCACCGTTCCGGTCGTCGTGTCCTCACCGGCGACCGCTTCCCCAAAGACGACCATAAATGAGTGGCGGCTGGGCGCGTTGCCGGCCTCCTCCTCCGGCCCATCGGCGCTGAACCCCACAGCCTTATCGCTCGGCATCTCTGCGCCCTCGACATCATACGTCGCGCCGGAGGCCATCGGGAAGGACGTGCCCGGCTCGTGGGGCGGTTGGCTGATGGTGGCGATGAAGAGCTTGCCGCCGGCCCAGATATTACAGCGCGCGCCGTAGCGGCGACTGCCGTCGGCGTTGAGCATGTCTATATAAACGCTGTGGCCGCCCTTGTTTTCCGCGCCGCTCAAGTGATAGGCGGCGATGATCTTCCAATACCGGGCGTCGGGCGGCACGCTGGCGCGCACAATGGACACGCCGTAATGGGCGAGGTCGCGGGTGGCCTCACCCCCGGCCCCTCTCCCATACTTGGGAGAGGGGGGAATGTGGTCGGGGACGTTCGGCATGGTCAGCCTCCCGAAGGAGATTTCTCGGCGATCAGCACCTGCACCGTGCTGTGCGTATCGCCCTGCTCGACGACCTGCGCCGCAAAGCCGGCGGCGCGCAGGGGCTCAAGGCGGTCGGCGCGGATGTCAACGCTGCCGGTGAACCGGAAGGCGAGATTGATGAGCGCGCCCACCAGCGCGGGCTTGCGCACCCAGCCGGCATCCACCATGATCAGGCGACCGCCGCCCGCCAGCACGCGGCGCATCTCGCTCACGGCCTGCGGCGCGGCCAGAAAGTTGGGCGGAAAGGTCAGCACCAGCGAATCAAAAGCGCCCTCCGCGAACGGCAGATCAAGCACATTGCCCCGCACCAGCGACGGCACAGCCCCCGCCCGTCGCAATTTGCGCGCGGCAATCCGCGCCATATCCGGCGACAGGTCAAGGCCAAAAAAGCAGTCCTTCTCCCCTTTGCCAAGCATGGGAGAGGGGCCGGGGGTGAGGCGCATGTCCAACTGCAAGTTGCCGGTGCCAAAGGCGATTTCCAGAACCCGCCGACCGCGCAGGTAGGGGATCGCCGCGCGCGACCATTCGCGCCAGTGGCCGAGCGAGACCGCCGTGCTGACCGCGTCGTAGCTCCACGCGAACGAATTATAAAAGTGATGAAAGGCGAAGCGCAGGAAGCGCGCGCGCCACCGGCTCGACCTGTCGCGCACGCGGGGATTATAGCATAGGTTGGGCGATGAGCAGGCGGTTGAAATAAGCAGGCGGTTAGAAACCGCCTGCTATGAATAGAAAACCCGCTGAAGCGGGTTGGGCGTGTTGAACCTGCTTTAGCAGGTTTGCTAACCATAGGGGCGGTCATCGGCCCGCGTTCACGATGCGTTGGGTCGGTCATGATTCGATGCGTTCGAGCAGGGTGCTGATCGTTCCGCGCAGGTGGTGTTCTTTTTGTCTTTTGATGTAGGCGGCAACGCGCGGCACCTCGGCTTGGCGGAGACTGAGGAGGCCGTAGCCGTCTTGCCAGTACAGCGTTGCGTTGAGCCCGCTCTGCTTGTTAATGTAGTGAGATGATGCGCCTTTGATGTTCTTGACGACGTCGGCGAGCAGGGTGGTGGGATGCAGGCCGAGCAGGATGTGAATGTGGTCGGCGATGCCGTTGAGCGCATAGAGATGATAGTCAAGTTGTTTGCATTTGGCGCCGAGGTAGGGATAGAGCCGCGCCTCAACCTCCGGCGTGATGAGCGGCAGGCGGTCTTTGGTGCCCCAGATGAAGTGAAAGGCCAGTTGGTAGAAGATGCCGTGTTTGGGCATAGGTTGCCTTCGGCGTAGGCGGTGCGCGCGGGCGGTGCGCACGGGCGGTTAAAAACCGCCCGCTATGATTGACAAACCCGCTGAAGCGGGTTCGACCGGGTTAAACCTGCTTCAGCAGGTTTTCTATTCATAGCAGGCGGTTTCCAACCGCCTGCGTTCCATCGGCCTGCGCTCCACCCGCCTGCGCTCTAACCACCCGCCTACTCCAACTGCGCTGCCAACTCTCGCGGATCGGTGACGGGCGACTGGCAGGTGTAGTTCTCACAGACGTAGGCGGTGGCGCGGCCCTCTATCCGGTCTTTGCCTTCAAGCAGGGGGCTTGTCGGCATTGCCATCGCACTGCCGCGCGCACTGGCATCGGCCTGATGTATCACGACCTTGTTCGGCAGGTAGGGGCCGAAGACCGCCGCCAGCAGAGCGCGCGTATCCGCTTGGGCGAGGTCACCGACCACGGCGATTTCCTTCGGATGGCTAAGATAGAAATCTAAAGCGTTCAGCCATTGGCCTAGTCCATGCGGGTAGCGCTTCATCAACGCGCTGACACCCTTGAGCGATTCGACCGCACGCCGCGCGTAATCCACCTCGCCAAACATCACTGCCAGCCGCTGGAGCGCCAGCGCCGCCACCGCGCCGCCCGACGGCGTGGCGTTGTCGAACACGTCGCGCGGGCGGGCGATGAGCGACTCGTGATCGTTGCCCGTGTCGTAGAACCCGCCCAGTTCATCGCTCCAGAACTGCGCGATGATCGTTTCCGTCAGGCGGCGCGCATCCAACAGCCAGCGCGCCTCAAAGGTCGCTTCGTACAGCGCGAGCAGGCCGTCAATCAGGTTAGCGTAGTCTTCGAGATAGCCATTGAGCTTGGCCTTGCCGTCCTTCCAACTGCGGAGCAGGCGAGCCTCACCCCCGCCTTCGGCACCCCCTCTCCTGACGACGTCCGTCAGGAGAGGGGGCCGGGGGGTGAGGTTCTCCAGCAAGAACTCCGCATTCCGCACCGCCGCCTCGCGGTAGTCGTCGCGATCCAGCACGCGCGCGGCCTCGGCGAAGGCGGCCAGCATCAGCCCGTTCCACGCGGTCAGCACCTTCTCGTCGCGGCCCGGGTGCACGCGCTGTTCGCGCGCGGCGTACAGCCGGGGCCGCGCCTCCGCGATGACGGCGCGCAGTCGCTCGGCCGGGATTTTGAGCGATTGAGCGACCGCCTCCTCGTCGCGCGGGACGTTGAGGATCGTCTTGCCCTCGAAATTGCCGCGCGCGTCCACGTCATAGTAAGCGGCGAAGATGCGGGCGTCCTCTGCGCCCAGCACGGCGGTGATTTCAGCGGGCGACCAGACGTAGAACTTGCCCTCTTCGCCCTCGCTGTCGGCGTCTTGCGTCGAATAGAAGCCACCCTGTGGGTGGGTCATCTCCCGCAGAACGTAGTCGAGCGTCTCCGTGGCGATGCGGGCGTAAAACGCTTTGCCGGTCGCCTGATAGGCGTGCAGGTAGAGGCGCGCCAACTGGGCGTTGTCGTAGAGCATCTTCTCGAAGTGCGGCACCAGCCAGTGCGCGTCCACCGAGTAGCGGTGAAAGCCGCCGCCGAGTTGGTCGTAGAGGCCGCCGCGCGCCATGGCTTGCAGGGTCTTCTCCACCATCGCCAGCGCCGCCGGGTAGCGCGTGCGCTGGTAGATGCGCAGGAGGAATTCGAGGTTCATCGGCTGGGGAAATTTGGGCGCGCCGCCGAAGCCGCCCTGCGCGCGGTCGTACTGCGCTTCAAACGCCGCGACCGCGTCGGCGATAATCGTGCCGATCAGTTCTTCGCGCTTGAGATTGGCGTTTGCCTGCGCGGCCAACTGGCGCGTCAGTTCGCCCGCCGACTTGAGCACGTCGCCCCGGCGCTGGTGGTAGGCCTGCGCCACGCTCTGCAAGACCTGTGTGAAGGCGGGCATGCCGTGGCGCGGCTCCGGCGGGTAATAGGTGCCGCCGTAAAAAGGCTGGCCGTCGGGTGTGAGGAACATCGTCATCGGCCAGCCGCCGTGCCCGCTGATGGCCTGCACCGCCTGCATATAGATCGCGTCGAGGTCGGGCCGCTCCTCGCGGTCAACCTTGATGGAGACGAAGTGCGCGTTCATCACGCGCGCCGTCTCTTCGTCCTCGAAGGACTCGTGCTCCATAACATGACACCAATGGCAGGCCGAATAGCCGATGCTCAACAGAATCGGTTTGTCTTCGGCCTTGGCCCGGCTCAACGCCTCTGGCCCCCAGGCATACCACTCCACCGGGTTGTGGGCGTGTTGAAGCAGATAGGGTGAGGTTTCGTGAATGAGGTGGTTGGGCATGGGGCGCCGTCTACTCGCCGATGACTAAGACTTCTTGCGTGCGCTGCTTGCTAAGTGCGTATTGGTAGCTCGATAAATAGTGTGATTGTACTTTGCGCTTAAACATCTTTAAGTCGGTTTCAATCTCGCCGATGGCAGGCATTCCATCGGAGCGGTATGAAACGGCGACGAGCGAATGGCGGTGGATGTCAAACAATTGACGAAAGTTTGATCGCAGTTTGGCCTTATCCGTCCACAGGTTATCTCGCCGGATGAGGCGCCGGTGAGCGCTATGCCAGTCAACCATACGAGGCCACTGATCGTAGCCGACCAACCCTTCCAAGAAATGATAAAAGTCGAGGTAGTCAACGCTGGCGCCGGCGGCCGTTGTGTAGGGCGGGTCGAAGTAGACAAGGTCGTGGCCGCTTGGCACATTCAATATATCAAGGTGCAGGGCGCGATTTTCCTCGCCGTTGTCGAAAACAAGTTGGTTGACCTCCGCTACAAAGGAAAGAAAATGTTGCTCAAAAGGCCGGTCCCACGTCGTCTTATTTCCAAAACTGCGCGCCACCTCGGCGGTGCGAATGTATAGATTACGCCGATGAAAGAGGTTGAAAGGCCGCTTCACCAGACAGGCCTGAATAAGCGCGTAATAGGCCAATGCTTGCTTATAGGCCGATGGCAAACGGTTAATGTTCTGGGCAACACAGTCCAGCCATTGGTTCTCCTCGTCGGTGTAGTAGATGTTGGCAAAGTTGTCGGCAATGAAACTTTGATATTTCATCCCGGATGCGGGTGAAAGAATGTCTCGCACGTCTTCGTCTGTCAGGGTCTCGCGCTGGTTCTCGATAATCGCCATACCGATCTGGTAATTAAAACGCAGTACGTCGTTATAGGTTACCTTCTTGCCCTGACTCTTGAGCCAGTAGCCGACGACGCCGGTGCCTCCGAAAGCATCTAAGGCAGAATCAAACGACAGTTCCTGCAGGTGGCTCCAGAGCCAGGGCATGAGCTTTGCCTTACTGCCCTGATAACGGGTGGTGGGGATGGTCAGCTGGCGATTGAAGTCTGCGATGTTAAACATCGCTAATTGTTCACGCAGCGTTTTCATCAGTCATCTAATCCGGCCTGCTCTAGCCGCGCCAGCAAATCAGGGCGATTGCGATACGCGAGATATTGACGCAAGTTTTTGAAGAGCGGTTTGGGCAATTGCGCGGCGCGCGCCATGTCGCTCGTCATATATTCACTCCAGTAGGCGTCAAAGACTGACGCCCCCTCATCGCCTAACGCCATAAACGGGCCTGATTCATGTCTCAACCCCTCGATGGTTTTGATGGAGCCAATATTCTTCGTGTTGCCGCTGCCCGGCATATCGCCGGCGACACGCCATTTCTCAGCCACAATAACTTCGAGGTCAAAAATAGGCGTTGGGATCTCGTGTAGCTGTTCCAGCGCATAGATGGTCGGCTCTATAGCCGCTGTGGTCTTGGAGTAGATGACGCCCACGACGTAGTGTTTTGCATACTCCCCGTAGGGAAAGCCCACGTTCTTGTTGCTCCCGCGTGAACGAAAGTAGCCGGTGAAGGCGCCCAGTGTGAACCCCGATACCCGCGTGGGGTTTGTCGGCAGGCGATACGTTGTCTTGAGATCGAGAGCAATCCTCTCCTGCCCTGCCACGAGTGAATAATCTGGATAAAAGTTTTGCTCCGGCGCCGAATGAATGGTGTAGCCGTGCCCTTTGGCAAATTCAAAGAGGAAAGGGGCGAGCATCAATTCCAGCGCTTTGGAGATAACCTTGGTATCTGTATTCAGCGAGTAAACTCGGTGGGCAAGGTCAATAAAGCCCTTCAGTTTCCACAGGCCATGCTCATCCTGGAACTCGCGAAGGTGAGCCTGCAAATACTGCCGAAACATCTGCTCGGGAAACATAACACCCTACAGGACCTGCTTTTCCAACTCGCCAATCACCTCGTCCAGCACCGCCACCACCCGATCCATCTCTTCCTTGGTGATGACCAGCGGCGGCGATAGCTGGATCACCGGGTCGAGCCGGTCGTCGGCGCGGCAGATGACGCCGCGCGCCAGCAGTTGGTCGGACAGCCAGCCCATCTGCGCCTCGCCGTGCAGGGATTCTCTCGTCTCGCGGTCTTTGACCAACTCGATGCCGATAAACAACCCCAGCCCGCGCACGTCGCCGACGATGCGGCGCGATTCGAACGCCTCCTTCAATTGCCCCATCAGGTACTCGCCGGAAACCTGCGCGCGTTGCGGCAGGGACTCGCGCTCCAGGATGGCGATGTTCGCCAGCGCCGCCGCCGCGCTGACCGGGTGGCCGCCGAAGGTGATGCCGTGCATGAACTTCTTCTGCTCCTCGCCCAAAAAGGCGTCGGCGATTTCCTTGCGCACGATGGCCGCGCCCAGCGGCGCATAGGCGGAGGTCAGCCCCTTGGCGCAGGTGATGATGTCGGGCTTGACATTCCAATGCTCACTGCCGAACCAGTAGCCGACGCGCCCGAAGCCGCAGATCACCTCGTCCATGATCATCACGATGCCGGTGCGGTCGCACAACGCGCGCACGCGGCGATAGTAGTCCGGCGGGGGGACGATACAGCCGCCGGAGTTTTGCACCGGCTCCAGAATGATCGCCGCAATCGTCTCCGCGCCCTCCTGCTCGACCAGTTCCTCGATCTCGCGCACGCACGACAGGTTGCAGGCCGCTTCGTGGGCGCAGTAGGCGCAACGGTAATGATGCGGCATGGGCACGTGGCGCGCGCCGGGCACCAGCGGCTCGAACGGCGCGCGCACCGAGGCCAGCCCGGTCACCGAGAGCGCGCCCATCGTCGTGCCGTGATAGGCCAGGCGGCGCGAGATGGTCTTGTAGCGGCCGCGGTAGCCCATGGCGCGCTGGTACTGCTTGGCGACCTTCAGCGCCGACTCGACCGCCTCACTGCCGCCGCTGACGAAAAAGACGCGCGCGTCGCCAGCGCCGACCGGCGCGAGTTGCGCCAGCCGGGCGGCGACCTGCACGGCCGGCTCGTTGGGGTAACTGAACGACGAGACGTAGTTGATCTTCAGCGCCTGCGCGTGCATCGCGTCGGCGATTTCGCGGCGCCCATAGCCGGCGTTGACGCAGAACAGCCCGGCCAGCGCGTCTATGTACTCGCGGCCCTCGGCGTCGTAGACCTTCGAGCCTTCCCCGCGCGTGATGACGATGGGCGGGCGCTCGATCAGGCGTTGCATCTGGGTGAAATGCAGCCACGAATGTTCGGCAATCGCGGCCTGCAAAGGGGATTCGGTCATAAGCGCTCCTTGCACAGGATTATAGCACGAGTTGACCGCCCCTGATCCTCAAGCCGGTTGACCCAAAATCAGATAACGGGTCGCCGTCGCTGCGCGCAGTTTCCCCCCTCGCCCATACTTGGGAGAAGGGTTGGGGGTGAGGGGCTCTGCGTTATACCCGTCTTGTGGGCGGCATTGACAAGGCGACAAACGGGGGTAGAATATCAGTATCCTCTCACGAGAGGCGCATGTGATGGCATAACTGATGACCGACTGCACATCCGGGACTGATTCCCGGAGGGGGTCGGTTTTTTTATTTGCGCGCGGCAGGGGGAGTGGGGGAGCCGCCGCCAGAGAAAGAAAGGAGGAATCGGCATGCAGGCTCGCTAGCGCGCGCCGCCACACTCGGCCCGTAGGCGCGCCGCGGGAATGGAGAAGTAGACCCCCCACCTCCACAATCGGTAACGATTGCGGAGGCTACGATTCCACAGGAGATGTTAGCATGTTCAAACGACGTTCGTTGTTCCTTCTGCGTGTTGTTGCGCTTGCCTTACTGGTCAGCGCGATCCTCACGCAGGTCACGGCCGCCACCTCCCTGATAGCCTATCCTGTCCCGACCGCAGGTAGCTGGCCCTATGGCCTCACGACTGGCTCCGACGGGGCGCTGTGGTTTACCGAGTACTATGGCAACAAGATCGGACGCATTACCACAGACGGTGTCATCACCGAGTATCCACTCCCCACGGCAGGCAGCTACCCCCTGTATATTGCGGCTGGCTCGGACGGGGCGTTGTGGTTCACCGAGTACCTAAACCCAACAAGCAAGATCGGGCGCATGACCACCAGCGGTGTGATCACCGAGTACCTGCTTCCGACCGGTGTCTACCCGTACGACATCACGGCCGGCCCGGTCAACAAGATCGGGCGCATGACCCCGGGTGGCGTCGTCACCGAGTATCCACTTCTGGCAGGGGTCTCCCCGATCGACATTACGGCGGGCCCGGACGGGGCGCTGTGGTTCATCGAGCAGGCTGGCAATCGGATTGGGCGCATTACCACGCGCGGTGTCATTAGCGAGTATCCGCTCCCGACCACAGGTGTCGCCCCCCTTGGCATCGCGACGGGCCCGGACGGGGCGCTGTGGTTTACCGAATTGGGCGCTAGCGCGATTGGACGGCTCGCCCAGTAGGTGCGGCATCCTAACCCGCGCATTGAGTTTCCTTAAGGGCGGCGGTTTCCCAACCGATGCCGCCCTTATTCAATGACCGCGGCCTTACGCGCGCAGGCGCCGATAGCCGATAGCCGATGGCAGATAGCCAACCGCCATCGGCCATCAGCTATCAGCCATCAGCCATCAGCCCTTTTTGACAGCGCGCGCGCGCCGTGTTATGATTCTGCCTGTTCGCGCAGGACCGATGTCAATTCTATATCGCCGGGGAGCTCGAGACGAGTCGGGCTGAAAGGAAGGGTACGGGGCCAAGGCCTCTCTCCCTTCGACCCATTCACCGATCGGGTCAGGCCGGCGTGTAGAACCAAATCCTATAGACATGTGTTGACGCTGGCTGATGCTTTCGCCGGCGTTTTTGTTTTTCTATCTCACCACCTTCAGGAGGGAGCATGTCAAACAGTTCAAACGGCAGTTTGCCCAAGAGCACCGGCACGTGGACGGTCAAGGTCGGCCTCGCGCAGATGCTCAAGGGCGGCGTGATTATGGACGTCACCAACGCCGAGCAGGCGAAGATTGCGGAGGAGGCGGGCGCGTGCGCGGTCATGGCGCTCGAACGGGTGCCGGCCGACATTCGCAAGCAGGGCGGCGTGGCGCGCATGTCCGACCCCGAAAAGATTGTTGAGATCATGGCCGCGGTGAGCATTCCCGTCATGGCCAAATGCCGCATCGGCCATTTCGTCGAAGCGCAGGTGCTTGAGGCGCTGGGCGTGGACTATGTTGACGAGTCCGAGGTGCTCACCCCCGCCGATGAGGAGAACCACGTCAACAAACACGACTTCAAGGTGCCGTTCGTCTGCGGCTGTCGCAACCTCGGCGAGGCCCTGCGGCGCATCGGCGAGGGCGCGGCCATGATTCGCACCAAAGGCGAGGCGGGCACCGGCGATGTGGTGGAGGCGGTGCGCCACGCGCGCGCGGTGTTCGGCGAGATGCGCCGGTTGAAAAATCTGCGCCCCGAAGAGTTGATGCACACCGCCAAGGAGTTGGGTGCGCCGTATGAACTGCTCAAGCAGGTCGCCGAGAGCGGCCAACTGCCCGTCGTGAACTTTGCCGCCGGAGGCATCGCGACGCCGGCCGACGCCGCGCTGATGATGCAGTTGGGCGTGGACGGCGTGTTCGTCGGCAGTGGCATCTTCAAGTCTAGCGACCCCGCCCGGCGCGCGAAGGCGATCGTGATGGCGACCACCCATTACCACAACCCCGGCATCATCGCCGAAGTCTCCAAAGGTCTGGGCGAGCCGATGCTCGGCATCGCCGCGCGCACCATCGCCGCACCGGAGCAGTTAGCCGCGCGCGGCTGGTGAGGCGGCGCCGATGAATATCGCTGTGCTGGCTCTGCAGGGAGCGTTCCGCGAGCACGTCTCCATGTTGAAGCAGATGGGCGTCGAGGCCCACGAGGCGCGCTTGCCGGAAGACCTGGCGCGCGCCGACGGCTTGATCATCCCGGGCGGCGAAAGCACGACCATCGGCAAGCTCGCGCGCGCGTACAACCTGATTGAGCCGATTCGCCAGATGGCGCGCGCGGGCAAGCCCGTGTGGGGCACCTGCGCGGGCATGATTGTGCTGGCGAAAGACATCGGCCCGGAGCCGCCGCACGTGGCGGTGATGGATGTGAAAGTACAGCGCAACGCCTTTGGCCGGCAGGTGGATAGCTTCGAGGCCGATCTGGACGTGCCGGCCTTGGGGCCGCCGCCGCCGTTTCACGCCATCTTCATCCGCGCGCCGCTGATTGAATCGGTCGGCGCGGGCATCGAAGTCCTCGCGCAGTTGGACGACGGCACGATTGTGGCCGCGCGGCAAGGAAATCTGCTCGTGACCAGTTTTCACCCCGAACTGACGCGCGACCCGCGCTTCCACCGCCTCTTTCTCGATCGGCTGGCGTAACGAAGAGCGGCATCGGCTGGAATCGGAACTTCACGCCGCGAAAGCGACAGACATCTGCCTTGTGGTCGTCGGTTTCCAACTGATGCCGCCCTCCGCCTGGCCGACGCCTTCCACCATCAAATATTCTGTAATCCGTCAAGTCATGCGCCGGAAGGTTGTGACAATGACTGCCACGCATACCCCCTTTCTGCAAACCCATACTCTCTGCAGAAAGGCATAAGTCCGCCTGTCACATACCCCGCCCCAGACGCATCGGTCTTGGTAGGGGCAGGGCTTGCCCCTGCCCACACCAGGGCGGGTATCGGAACTTCACGCCGCGAAAGCGCAAGACCCGCCTCTACGTTCATCGGGCTTTACAACAGCACACCCGCTTGACAGCCACAGCGGTTACCAGTACATTACCCGCACGATGTCATCGCCCAACCTGCCAAGGAGACCGTGCTATGGAGATCATCAACCCCATCGTCCGCAAATGGCTTGACGATGCCCGCGCAGACCCGGAGGGCTTCTGGGCGCGCGCCGCCGAGCAACTGCCGTGGTTTCGCAAGTGGGAGCGCGCCTTCGAGTGGGACTACCCGACCTTCCGCTGGTTCAGCGGCGCGCAGACCAACCTCGCCTACAACTGTCTCGACCATCACGTGGCGCGCGGCTGGGGCGGGCACACCGCGCTCATCTATGCCAACGAGCGCGGCGAGCGCCGCCTGTTCTCCTACGCGCAGCTGCTGTACGAGGTCAAGCGCGCCGCCGCCGCCCTGCAGGGCATGGGCCTTCAGAAGGGCGACCGCATCACTATCTATATGCCGACCTGCCCCGAAGCGATTATCTTGATGCTGGCCGCGGTGCGGATAGGCGTGATTCACATCGTGGTCTTCGCCGGATTCGGCGCGGGCGCGCTGGCCGACCGCATCCGTGCCAGCGGCTCGCGCATGGTCTTCACCTCCGACATCACCTTCCGCAAGGGGAAGACCGTCCCGCTGAAGGGGCTGTTGGACTCGGCGTTGGAAGCGGTCGGCGATAGCGTCGAGCGCGTGGTCGTTCTGCGGCGCGATGCGGGCGAGGTCTCCATGCAGGCCGGGCGCGATCTGGATTGGACGGAGTTCTTGAGCCGCGGCGCGGGTCACGACGGCGCCGTGGCGCCGATGGAAGCCAACGAGGCGGCCTATATCATCGCCACCTCCGGCACCACCGCCAAGCCCAAACTGGCGATCCACACGCACGGCGGCTATCAGGTGCACATCCACAGCATGGGGCGCTGGCTGTTCGGCCTCAAAGCGACCGACGTCTGGTGGGCCACCTCCGACATCGGCTGGATTGTCGGCCACGCCTACATCATCCACGCGCCGCTGTTGGCGGGCGCGACGACCATCGCCTATGAAGGCGCGCTCGACCACCCCGGTCCCGCGACGCTCTGGCAAATCGTCGAGGAGTTTGCGGTGACGGGCATCTTCACCGCGCCCACGGCGGTGCGCTTGCTGATGCGCTACGGCGAAGAGCCGGCGCGCCGGCACGACCAGTCGTCGCTGGAGCGCATCTTCTGCGCGGGCGAGGTGCTCAACGCGCCGGCGTGGGAGTGGCTGCAAAAGCGCGTGCTGAACGACCGCATCCCGGTCATTGACCACATGTGGCAGACCGAAACCGGCGGCCCGGTCTTCGGCAACCCCTACGGGCTGGCGATGCTGCCGATCAAGCCCGGCTCGGCCACCATCCCACTGCCGGGGGTCGAGGTGGCGGTCATGACGCCGGAAGGCGAGCCGTGCGCGCCGGGCGAGAAGGGCATCATGGTGATCAAGCGTCCCTTCCCCGGCCTGACCGCCGCGCTGTGGGGCGAGCCGGAGCGCTATGGCCGCGATTACTGGGAGCGCATCCACGGCGTCTATTACACCGGCGACTCAGCGCACATTGACGAGGATGGCTACGTCTGGTTTGCCGGCCGCGCCGACGAGATCATCAAGATTGCCGGCCACCGTCTCGGCACGATTGAGGTCGAGACTGCCTTCCTCAAACACCCGTCCGTGGCCGAAGCCGGCGTCACGGGCCGCCCCGACCCGGTGCGCGCGGAAGTCATCTCGGCCTTCATCGTCCTGAAACAGGGTCAACAGCCA
>JACQEC010000197.1 GCA_016200765.1 Chloroflexota bacterium
ATTGCCAGCCCCGACTCGGCTCCGGTCAAGCGCATGGTGCGGCAGGCGAACAAAGATGGGCGGATCATCAACCTGACCTATGGGCGCAAGGCCAAAGCCGTGCTGGTCTTGGACAGCGGGCACATCGCGCTGGCGGCCTTCCAGCCCACCGTCATCTTGCGCCGCATTCACGAGTATCGCGCGCGCGGAGGAAATGTCGTGGATTTGAACATCAGCGAACTGCGCGAAGAACCTATCGCCCCGGAGGTCCTGGATGAGTGAGATCAACGCCGAGCCGAATCCCTTCCGACGGGAACAACCGCCGCTGATGGTGGTTATCTCCGGCCCATCGGGCGTGGGCAAGGACGCCACGATCAAGAAGATGAAGGAGCTCGGTTACCCGTTCCACTTTGTCGTCACGGCGACGACCCGCCCCAAGCGCGAGGACGAAGTGGACGGCGTGGATTATTTCTTTGTGAGCATGGGCGAATTCGCGCAGTTGATCGAGCAGGGTGAACTGCTCGAATACGCTGTCGTCTATGGACAGTACAAGGGAATTCCCAAACAGCAGGTGCGCGACGCGCTGGCCAGCGGCAAGGATGTGATCATGCGCATTGACGTGCAGGGCGCGAGCACGATCCGCCGACTGGCGCAAGACGCCATCTTCATCTTCATCAGCGCAGAATCCGAAGAGGCGCTCATCCGGCGGCTGATGGAGCGCAAATCGGAGACGCCCGACGGGCTGAAGATTCGCTCGGCCACCGCGCGCGAAGAGATGAAACGCATGGAAGGATTTGACTACTGTGTGATCAACCGCGATTGTGATCTGGAAGAGACGGCCCACACGATTGCCGCGATCATCACGGCGGAGAAGGCGCGCGTCCACCCACGGCGGGCGAGGTTGTAGCGCATCGCGCCGGAAGCGGTAAGTTGTCCTATAGTGTCTCTTGGTGACAGTGCCAGCGCTGTACTCTTGAGTAAATAGATGGATATGTTCGCAGAGATTGTGGTCAACGCGCCGCTGCGTCGCCGGCGCGTTCCTATTTTGAATCGAACGGAAGGCTTCAGTTCCCTCAGCCAGACGTTCACGTATAAGATTCCTCTGCACCTGCAAGGCCGGTTGGAGCCGGGGCATCTGGTAACCGTGCCGTTTGGCGCGCGCAAACTGCAAGGCATCGTGCTGGCGCTGTCGGAGCAAACAACGGTTGAACGGCTCAAAGACCTCTACGACCTCTCGGAGCCGAAGCCGGCGCTATCGCTCGCGCAGCTTGCGCTCGCGCAGTGGATGAGCGGCTATTACCTCGCGCCGCTGATTGAGTGCATGGAGCAGATGTTCCCGCCCGGCCTTGAAGCGGAGGTAGAGACGCGCATCGCCCTGAACCCCGACGCCCGCCCGTTGGTCAACGCGCGGGAGGCGCATCAACTGATCGTGGACAGACTGCGCCGCGACGGGCCGATGGCGCAAGAGGAACTGTTGAGCGGCGACCGCAAGGAGGACATCAAGCGCGCGATTGACGCGCTGGTACGGCGCGGCGTGGTCGTGCGCCACAGCGAACTCCTGCCCCCCCGCGCGAGAGAGAAGCGCGAGCGCAGTGTGATGCTGGTGGCCGAGCCGAGCGCCGAGGTGATGGCGTCGTTGCGCGCACCGCGCCAGAAGGCCGTGCTTGACTTCTTGACGGAACATGGCGGCCTGCAGGTCGCCATACCGGCTCGTGAGGTGCAGGCGGCGGCTGGCGCCGACGCGGCCACCCTCAAGGCGCTGGCCAAGAACAATCTCATCCGTATCGTCGAGCATGTCGTTTGGCGCGATCCGCTAAAAGGCCGGAACTATGGCCGCGCCGTGCCGCCGACCCTGACGCCTGAACAGCAACAGGTCTGGGACGCGATCCAACAGAACATCGTGAGCGGTTCGCCGGATACCTATCTGCTGTTCGGCGTGACGGGCAGTGGCAAAACCGAGATATACCTGCGCGCGGTGTCCGAGGCGCTGGCGCAGGGCCGGCAAGCGATTGTGCTGGTGCCTGAGATTGCCCTGACCCCGCAGACCATCCGCCGCTTCGCCGAGCGCTTTCCCGCGCAGGTTACAGTCACGCACAGCAAAATCTCCGAGGGTGAGCGGTACGACCAGTGGCGGCGCATCCGCGCCGGCGAGGTGGGCGTCGTCATTGGCTCGCGCTCCGCGGTCTTCGCTCCTCTACCGCGGCTGGGGCTGATCGTGATGGATGAGGAGCACGAGCCAACCTACAAACAAGAACATTCGCCCTTTTATCATGTGCGCGATGTCGCGCTAAGATATGCCCAGCTAGCGCGCGCGGTGGTGATTCTCGGCAGTGCGACACCGTCGCTGGAATCTATGTCGAAGGCTAAGAGGGGTGAGTACCGCCTGCTGGAACTGACCCAGCGCATTGCCGGGGCCGTAGCCACCACGCAACCGGCGGTTTCCATTGCCGATGGCTCGCCGATGGAGCCGTCAGGGCCAAGCGCTCCGGCCTTTCTGCGACTGCCGCCGGTGCAGATTGTGGACATGCGCGTGGAGCTAAAAGCCGGTAACAGCAGTATCTTTTCGCGGGACTTGCGCCATGCGCTAACCGCAACATTGGACGCGCATGAGCAGGCGATCCTGTTTCTGAACCGGCGCGGTACCGCGACCTTTGTGATGTGCCGCGATTGCGGCTTTGTCCTTCGCTGCCGGCGCTGTGATAACCCGCTGACCTACCACGCCGATCAGGGCGACCTCGTGTGCCATCACTGCAACCGACGCTATCAACAGCCGATGTTGTGCCCGAACTGCGCCAGCACGCGCATCAAACAGTTTGGCGCGGGCACACAGAGGGTCGAAGAGATGGTGCGCCAGTTGTTCCCGGCCGCGCGCACCTTGCGCTGGGACCGCGACGTGACGGGCGCCAAAGGAGCGCACGAACAGATTTTGAGACAGTTCACCGCGCACGAGGCCGATGTGCTGATCGGCACGCAGATGATTGCCAAGGGGCTGGATTTGCCCATGGTGACGCTGGTGGGCGTGGTCTCGGCGGACACGACCCTGCACCTGCCGGACTTCCGCTCCAGCGAGCGCACCTTTCAACTCCTGACGCAGGTCGCCGGGCGCGCTGGCCGCAGTCGCTTTATGGGGCGGGTGATATTTCAAACGTACACGCCGGATCACCCGGCCCTACTGGCCGCCGCCGAGCACAACTACGCCATGTTCTACGCGCCTGAGATGGAGTTTCGCCAGCGGTTAAACTACCCGCCCTACAGCCAACTGATCAGGCTCGTGATTGCCAGCAGTGGGCGGCGTATCGAGCAGGAGGCGGAGGCGGTACACCGTCGGTTGCAGGAGCACATCCGCCAAATCGGCGCCAGCGACCTCGACCTGATTGGCCCGGCCCCGTGCTTTGTCCACAAACTGCGCGGCGCCCACCGCTGGCACATCATTGTGCGCGGCCAGAGGCCACACGACCTTCTGAAGGACTTTGACCTGCCGCCCGGCTGGCGCGTGGACGTGGACCCGGTGAATTTGCTCTAATGGCGCGCCTGCTTGTATAGTGAACGGGCGCAACCCATATTACTCCGAGGAGACAATCCCTTGAGACGCAACAAACTGCGCGAGATGTTGAAGGCCGGCCAGCCGACGCTGGGCACGCACCTGCACAGCACATGGCCGTCGGTGGTTGAAGCGGTCGGCCACAGCGGCATGTTCGATTATGTGGAATTCGTGGCCGAATACGCCCCGTTCGACCTTTACGCCCTTGATAACTTCTGCCGCGCCGTCGAGCTATTCGACATGTCGGCGATGATTAAAGTAGATCAGGAGCCGCGGCGTTTCCTGGCCCAGCGCGCCATCGGCGCGGGCTTTCAGAGCGTGCTCTTCGCCGATTGCCGCACGGTGGAGGACGCGCGCGAGTGCATCCGCGCCGTGCGCCCCGAAACGCCCGACGGCGGCGGCTATCACGGGGTCGGCACCCGCCGCAGTAGCTACATGACCTACGGCGGCACGCCCGACTACGTGCAGGCGCTGAGCGAGGTTGTCGTGGTGCTGATGATTGAGAAGCAGTCGGCGGTCGAGCGTCTTGAAGACATCCTTTCGCTTGACGGCATTGACATGATTCAGTGGGGGCCGGTGGACTACAGCATGAGCGTTGGCCGTCCGGGCCAGTGGCGCTCGCCGGAAATCAAAGCCGTCGAACGGCGCGTGTTTGAGACGTGCCTGCGGATGGGGGTGCCGCCCCGCGCTGAGATCAATAGCCCGGACGAGGCGCAATACTTTCTGGATATGGGTGTGCGCCATTTCTGCATCGGCACCGACCTGTTCGTGCTCTACGATTGGATGAAGACGAACGGCGAAAAGATGAAACGAGCGCTGGCCGGCGAGTAGGAACTCCCCGTCGTTGACTTCCAAAGTCGCGCAGACTTCGGAAGTCTCTGGCCGCCTGCGGAACGATAGAAGGCAAAAATATCCTATGGCGCACTCGCGGCAGGCGTTCTTGCAACTACCAGCCGGCCATCTGGCCGAACTCTCCCACCGCGTGCACGACCTGTCGCGAGAGCGCGGCCTCCTCTATTACCGCGATGAAGGGCCGGATGTGATCAACGTCATGCTCTGCCCGCGCGGCATCTTTCCCGAACAGCTGTCGTATTTCCACTACGTCACGCTGACCATCGTCGAGGCGCTCAAGCAGATTCCCGACCTCTATCTACAGCGCGAAGATGTGCGGCGGCTAGTGCCGCTGACCGAAGTTGAGGAGCAGTGGTTGAGAGACCTCTGGACGCCACGCCATGGCCGCCAGCACACCGTCTTTGCGCGCATGGACGCTATGGCCGACCTGACCAGCCCGGCGTGGAAGTCGGCGCTGGAATTCATGGAGGCGAACCTCACCGGCGTCGGCGGCGTGCACCTGATTCCCACCGCCGAGAGCATCCTGCTCGACGTGATCGCGCCGGCCATTCAAGAGATCGCGCCCGACCTGACGCTGGAAACGCTCTACGACCTGCGCGAGCTGTTCATGCAGGAATTGCGCGATCAGGCCCGAGCGTTGCGCCGCTCCGGCGGCGCGATTGCGCTGATTGATCCCAAATACGTGATGAACGGTCCCAACGAGCAAGAAGCGCTCCAGCAATACTACCGCGAGCGCGGTCTGCCGGTTTTTCATGCCGACCCCGCCGAGTTGTACCTGAAGGGTAGTGAGGTGCTTTACGAGGGTGTGCCGATAGACATCTGCTACCGTGATTACGAACTGCGCGACATCATTGAGTTGGAGGCCGAAGGGCTGGACGTGAGGCCGTTGCGCGTGCTGTTCAAGTCCAACCGCATGGTCTCCTCGATGGCTGGTGACTTTGACCACAAGAGCAGTTTTGAACTGCTGACCGATCCCGGCTGGGCCAAGTATTTCACGCCCGATCAGCAGGAGGTCTTCCAGCGCCACGTGCTGTGGACGCGCCTCTTGCGCGAGTGCATGACCACCGGCCCGGAGGGCTGGCCGGTTGATCTGGTGGAGTACACGCGCCGCAACCGCGA
>JACQEC010000191.1 GCA_016200765.1 Chloroflexota bacterium
CAAATTACGCCTTCTTCTGGAAGAATTGGCTGTAGAGCCATCCGGCTACAGCCCCGCCAAGCAGTGGGCCAATCCAATAGACGAGCGCGTTATCCAGATGGCCGGAAGCGATAGCCGGGCCGATGGCGCGCGCCGGGTTCATCGCCGCGCCGGTGATCGGGCCGCCCATCAGGATGTCCATGGTGACCACCATGCCAATCGCCAGACCGACCGCCGGGCCGGCCGTGCGCCCATCCACCGCCGCCCCCCACACGGTCAGGACGAGGAAGAAGGTCATGATCGCTTCGAGAAAGATGCCCGTCGTCACGCTGACACCGGCGCCGAGGGTGGGTGTGCCGAGGAAGGCGGCCTTGGCCGGATCGGGGAAGATCACCAGCAACGCGAAGCCCGCCAGCGTCGCGCCGACCACCTGCGCGATGATGTACGCGATGGCGTCGGGCAGTTTGATCTTGCCGCCGACCAGCAGGCCGACCGTGATGGCGGGGTTGATGTGGATGCCCGAAATATGGCCGAGCGCGTAGATCATCGTCATGATCGCCAGCCCGTGCGCGAAGGCGATGCCGACCAGCGCGGCCTGCCCACCGTTGGCGATGGAGCCTGCGCCGATGAAGGTCAGCGCGAACGTGCCGATGAGTTCTGCAAGGTAAATCCTGCCGTTCCGACTGAAGTCCATGGTGACACTCCTTTAGGTAGATTGGTTATTTGCCGGGCTATTATACTCCAGTTTTCTGGGTACTTGCGGAGTGGACAGGCTATGCGCCGAATCTAGTTGACATCAGGCTCGTGCTGCCGAGGTGGTCGCCGTGCAGGTAGTATACCCCCGATCCGTTCTGCAACGCCACGCGCCGCCCGGCCGCGAAGTAGTATTTGCTGGCCGTCCCCCCGCTCAACTCGTAGTGCGTGCCCACGTAGGTCGTGGCGCTGGTCGCGTTCGCCCGCTCTATGTAGTTGTCGAACCAGAGCGCGCCATTCTCGATGGTGTGCAGGAAGCACCAACTGCGCCCCCCGGCAGCCGGGCGCTGTACGTCGCCGCCCCACTCCCACATCGTCCAACCGGAAGGTCAGCCGGTACTTGGCGTGGCTCTATACGTTCAGCACAGCACTCTCATCGCGCGAGTATCAGCATGGGTGAGGCATGCGCTCTGGCCGGGGATGGACTCGGTGAAAGTGGGGCTTGTGCCCACCTGATTGGAAGTCTACCAGTGATTACCACTGATGTGGGTTTGGGGCTTCACGATGCTTACGAAGTTATACTAGAGACTTTAACGATACCTCGCCTAAAAGGTTGCAGGCCCAACGATCTCGATGATAGCCGTAAACTTTCAAGGAAAGCTGAAGTAAGATTTTCACACGATTGAAGCGTCTCTATGTCTTGCTTTTGCTTTTCTAATTCCAGAACCATGAGTGGCGATTGCTCAAGCCATTGAGAGAAGGATGAATGCATAGCCGCCCACTGATCATGTGTCAAATCGGGATGGGTGATTTTTACTTCGGGAATGGTAATGGTGTTGACTAGGATTAGATAGGAAGTGATGCTCTCCACTACAGCACGCCCTGCTAATGCAGCCTGTTTGGTATCGCCATCAAGAACACACTCTAAACTATGAATCAGTGCAATGGCGGCGTTCTGCGCTGCTTCAGTAAATAGAGAATGGAAGTCCTCAGAATCTGGTATCACCTGTTCGATACTCTGAATCAACGCGCGGACTTGCTCCCTTGGGGTATATGAGCTTTCTAAGAACGCCCATACTGTTTTCAGTCCTTGTTCGAGCAGGGCTGAATTGCCCCAATGCTCCACAGCAACAAAAGCAGTGTAATTGTGGATTAGTCGTTCGCTACATGACGCTGCAAATGCAACCCGATGCTGGGCAGGTAACGCATTTAGTAGTTCAACGAGTTTGTTTTCATTAAACGTTAGCATAGTAAGTTCTGTCAGTAGGGCTTCAAAGGGCTAACTGGTATGGCCCCAGCATCTGCTATTGCTTGCGCGCAAGATAAGCATATAGGTCGGCTCGCTACTACCCGAAGGGGCTTTAGTCCCCATTGCTCTGCATACCTTAATGCTTGCACCTCGGCATGTCCTGACCCCACTCTAACTGCCGGAAGTTCATTTGCTCTGAGTTGTACTGCTGGTAACCCACTGTCCAAACTTGATCCCACAATATCGAATATCGTAGCATCTGATGCTTGTGCTCGCACGATCGCAGTTGTTCGCTTTGTTTGTTGCAAGCGGATCAAGCAATGAATGTAATTCCTGTACCCTTTCAGGCAGTAGCTTTGTTTCTGCTGCGACAGATGTACTCGCTGCATTCGCCTGAGATTGAACTTCGGCGATGCTCTCTTGCGTGTTCTTGAAGAACTCTGCATTCTTTTGGCCCAGTGCAGCGATCTCTTCTTGTGTGATATCCGCGCCACCTTCAGGCCCCTCCGGCGCCGCTGCGCCACAGATCTTGTGACATTGCTGTTCCTCAGCATCACCGCCTTCATTGAGAACCAACCCACCGCCGCTGTTGTCGCAGCTGTCAGGATCATTGCAAACGCTGTGTCCGGTGGGATCTATGAACTTGAGCGGATTGTTGAGCGCATACGAGTAGCGATTAAGCGCCTGCGGATTGCCCGCACCCGGCACCAGCGTGTCCGCGCTGAGGAAGCGCCCGGTGAAGGCCGAGTAGAAACGCGCCCCATAGTCGTAGAGGTTGATGCCCAGCACGGCGCTCTCCCGCCGCTGGCCAGTGTACTTGTAGTCGGTTACCGACCCCAGACCCACGGCGTAGCCCACGTTGCCAAAGCCATAGTAGCGCTGCCCGAACTGCTGCCCGCCGCTACCAGTCGTGACCAGCACCGTTGAGCCGAGATGGTCGCCGTGCTCTGTCAACGGATAAAAAACGGATAAGCGGATGTGAAGTCGCCCATCCGCTTATCCGCTAACTCATCCGCTGACGAGATGTTTGGCCACCGCAAACACCCGTTCTGCGGGCGGCCACTACTGGACGTCTATAAAACCAACTCATGACAATTCAGGATGAGCTGGAACTACATTCAGAATCTCAACACCCAGCTCGTCTATGTCTCCTATGAGTAGAGCAGACACAAGTTCAAGTAGTTCTTCTGCCATTTGAGACGCTGCTCTATCTGAAGTTAAGCCCTCGGTGTCCATTTGCACGATAGCTCGTTGTGTATCACCCTCCCACCAAACAACGGGATTGCGCAATACGGGTGACGAATTCACTTGCTGCCGTAAATCTTCGATCAGCTCTGTAGATTGGTCCTTAGAGAGACCGACAATGGCCAGCCGCACAGTGAACCAAGGGAGTTCTCTGGGCATACATTTTGTATAGTTAGCCACAAGCCAACACAGACTTCCGAAGTTTTGGAAACTTCGGAAGTCTGCGGTTCGCTGTGGCGAAGGGTTTGCGGGGCCTTCGACTTAGCCCATGAACCGCTTGGCCACCTCGGCCCAGTTGACCGTGTTCCACCAGGCGTCAAGGTAGTCGGGGCGGCGATTCTGGTACTTGAGGTAGTAGGCGTGCTCCCACACATCCACGCCCAAGATGGCCTTCTTGCCGTCCATCAGGGGGTTATCCTGATTGGGGGTGCTGGTAATCGAGAGCTTGCCGCCGTCGGCGACGAGCCACGCCCAGCCACTGCCAAAGCGCCCCACACCGGCGGCCTTCAACTGTGCCTTGAACGCGGCGAAGTCGCCAAACGCGCTCTTGATCGCATCACCCAGCGCGCCCATCGGCTCGCCGCCGGCCATCGGTCCCATGACCTGCCAGAACATCGAATGGTTCCAATGGCCGCCGCCGTTGTTGCGCACGGCCATGCGAATGTCGTCGGGGACTCCGGCCAGATTGCGCAGTAGGTCGTCCAGCGACCGGTTGTGCAGATCGGAATGCTTGTCCAGCGCTGCGTTCAGATTGTTCACGTACGCCGCGTGATGCTTATCGTGGTGAATACGCATCGTCATTTCGTCAACGTGCGGCTCCAACGCGGTGTAGTCATACGGGAGCGGGGGTAGCGTGTGTGCCATCGGTTCAGCCTCCTGAAGAAATTAGGTGTTCGGGCTTATCGTCATACCTGCGGGGAAAGTATAGTCCGATTCATAAAAACTTGTCAACCGTCGGCGCCGAGGCGATAATCCGCCTCTTCGGGCGCGGAGATTTTGATGACCTGCCCGATGCGGCGATTCATCAGGCGCGAGCGCACGCGCGGCTCCAGTTCTTGCAGTGGCAGGTTGGTGGTGACGACCGTCGGCAGGACGCGCTCGGTGCGATAGTTGAGAATCAGGTAGAGCTGTTCATCGGCCCAGGGCGTGTCGGAATGCGCGCCCCAGTCGTCGAGAATCAGCACTGGGAAGTCCTTAATCGTCTGCAGGCGCTTGTCAAAGTCGGGATCGTCGGTCTGGTTCGCGGCAAAGCCGGCGCGCAGGAACGAGAGCAGTTCCGGCACGTTCAGGAACAGCACCAGCGTTTGAGACTTGATCAGGCGGTTGGCAATGGCGGCGGCCAGATGCGACTTGCCGATGCCGGGCCGGCCGCTCAACAAGAGCCAGCCCTTCGGCTCGCCGGCAAACTTCTTCGAGGCGTCGAGCGCCTGCAGGAGGCTGGGCAAGCCGGGGCGCGGCTTGAAATTGTCAAACGATTTCGTGAGCAGGTCGCCGCGCAGGGATGAATAGCGTTCGAGGAACGGCCACAGCCGGCTCGCGCGCCGCACCGCAACCTTGCCACAGCCGCACTCGGAAGCGACCGTCTGGCGATCTTCCGTCAGGCGATAGACATAGCCCGACCCCTTACAGCGCGCGCAGACCAGACCGGTGCCCTCACAGCGCGCGCAAGAGCGGTCGCCGGGGCCGGCGCAGTCGGGACAGTCAACCGTGTCATTCCCCGCCAGAGGGCTTCTGCTGGCTGGTCTTGAAGTCCTCGTCCCAGTAGTCTTCGTAGTCTTTAATGCGCCGGCGCTTTGTGTCGCGATGTCGCTCGCTCTTCGAAGCGCCCCGGCTGGTCGTTGCCTTCTCGTGGTGTTGGACATCATCATTTCCGTAATTTTTCACGCACTTGACCACATAGCGCAAGTTGCGCTTGTTCATCGTCGCCGCCGCTTCAAACGCATGTTGCCAGCGTTCTGCGCCGGGGTACTCGGCAACCAGCACGCGCAGTTGGTCGCTGATCTTTTCGGTCAGGCCGCCGATTTCCTGCTCATACAGTTTTGCCACCAGCGCCAACGCCGGGTTAGACCTCACCCCTGCCCCTCTCCCAGGTATGGGAGAGGGGTTTGGGGTGACGGCGCGCTCAACCTGATCTAACCGCGCAATAATCGCTTCGAGATAGCGCGGCGTCAGCGGCACCGCGGCCCCCGCCGAGTTGCGGGCCTCATGCAGGGCGGCCAGCACTGGGTTGATGCCATAGGTGCGGAAGATTTCGAGCAGGGCCAACATCTCCTCGTCGCCCAGCGTCGTCTGGGCCAGCCCGACGTAGGCCGCGACGAATTCCTCAAATTGGCTGTGCTCCAGCGGGCTGAATTCGGCGATCAGGCCCTGCACCGCGCGCGCCGCCAGCGATTCGGCGGTGCGCTCGGTCATATCCCACTTCTGGATGAGCGCGCGCACGGCCTGCTCGAACAGTTCATCCATGCTCTTGAATTCGCCCGCGTCAATCAGCCGGCGGGCGCGGTCAAGCAGAGGCTTGGGCAGGTGGGCGGTGGTGGTGAGTTTGCTCATCGTAAGACCCGCTCATCGCCGACGCGGCGCGTCAGCCGCACCTCGTCGAGATGCTCCATCAGGCCCAGCGCATACTTGCGGCTGGCGTTGAACATATCGCGCACCTGCGCCACCGTAATGCTGCCGTTCTGCGTCAGATGCGCGCGCACGCGCTCGACCATCTCCTGATACGCCTCGGCAGAGAAGATGACGCCCTCGTTGACCTTGACCAGACGCCCCTGCTCAATCAGCGCGCCCAGCACCTCCGCGCCGACCAGCGCCTCGCACTCGCCAATGGAGGGCGGCGCGAATTGACTGCGGCTGAACGCGGCCACGAGTTGCTTGATCTGTGCTTCCTGCGCCGGCGTAAAGACCACCTTATGCGAGATAAGCCGCAGGCTGGTCGGCGCGTCGGTGATCAGGTTCGCGCGCGCCGCCCGCGCGACGACCAGATCAAACAGGCGCGCGTTCAGACCGAGGCGGCTTTTCAATTCTTCGCGCGCCATGCCCGCGCGCAGGGGATACTGGCGGTGATAGTCGCCGAGCCGTTCACGGATTTTCTCCAGCAGGGCGCGCCAACCCGCGCCGCTATAAAGCGCCCTCTCATCCAACTGCACGGCCTGACCGCTTTCCAGCAGGGCCTTCAACGCCGCCGCGGCCGCCTCACGCGGCAGGTTGCTCTGTTTCAACAAGTCGTCCGCGCTCATCGGCTCGGCGCGCGTCAGCACCTCCAGCAGGACTTCATCGGGCGTGCCATGCGCCAGCCGCTCCAAACGCTGGATGACCTCCGGGCGGAAGCGCCGGACGCGCCGCGCTGGGTGCGCGTCCACGATGGAGCCGCCGCCGACCGTCATGCTGGGCGAGGGTTGGCGCACGATCAACCGGTCGTGCTTCGCCAGCGCGGCGGGGTCGTCCAGCACAAACTGCACCCAGCCGGTCTGGCCGGGCGCGAGCTCCTTGTCGCCCAGCAGGCGCGCGCGCGCCAGCGTCTGGAAGGCGCCGCTGTAAAACTCAAGCTCGGCATAGTGCTTGAGCGGCTGGGGCGCATCGTCGAGCCAGCGCAAGCGCACATCCACCAA
>JACQEC010000193.1 GCA_016200765.1 Chloroflexota bacterium
CGTACCACGGGGTCGCGCCGGAGCCGGTCAGGAAACTGCCGCCGTGAATCCAGACCAGCACCGGTCGGCGCGCATCGTCCGCCGCCGGAGACCAGACGTTCAGCGTCAGACAATCCTCGCCGTAGGGCAGGCGCGCCGCGCCGAACAGGTTGCCCATCACGCCCGGCAGTTGCGGCGCGGTCACGCCAAACTCTAGCGCGTCGCGCACGCCGGCCCAGGAGGCAGGGGATTGCGGCGGGCGGAAGCGCAGTTCTCCGGCCGGCGGGCGCGCGTATGGGATGCCCTTCCAGATGGTCAGGTCGTTGTGCGCGGCGCCGCGCACCTTGCCGTACTGTGTCTCGACTACGATGTCTGACTTTACCGAGGTGAGGGTTGTCATCGTCTGCTGGTTTATCACGGGTGGCTCCTTGAGAATATTCTGACTGCCGGCTTGAATAGCAAGTCTAAGCGCAAGCCGCCGCAAAGCGGTTCAGCGCCAGTAAAAGAGTCGCACTTCGCTCGTCGGGCTGACTGCGTTGCCATCGCCGTCGAGGATGACCACATCCCACTGGATAGCCCGCAGGGACGGCGAAATCTGCCGGTAGAACAACTGCGACGGGATCGGCCAACGGGTTTCGCGCAGGCGGTTGCTCGTGAGTTGCGGGTTGCTGTTCTGATCAATGTAGCGGACGCGCACCTCGAACTGCTGTCGGTCCTGCAAGGTTCCCTCCCACTGCAGAGTGGGTTGATCGTCCGCGCTTGCGAACACATCCTGATCTTTCGGGCTGACCAGGCGTGGCGGCGCGACGGTGGGGCGCGGCGGCGGCGTGGCCGTGCTGGTGGCGGTCGGCGGGTTGGTGGCGTTGGCGGGTCGGGTTTGGATAGCGGTCGCGGGCGCGGTGGGTGTTGCGCTGGGTGATGCGGTGGGCGTAGCCGTTGGCGCGAGCGTCGCTGTCGGCGTGAAGGTCGGCGGCACGCGGAACGCCGGCATCGGCGTATCCGATGGCCCGAAAGCCAGTTCGATGGCATCCGGGTGAGGGGCGACGGGCAGTAAGGCCAGGCCTACAGCCACGCCTGCCAGCAGGCTCAACAGGGTCGCTCGCCAGCGCGTATGAAAGTATTGTGGGTTGCGGCCGCAGTGCGGGCAGATATTCAGGCCATAGGCCACGCGCTGGCCGCACGCGCGGCAGCGCGCGCGGTTTCTGGAGACATTCATCGCGGGCAGGGCTTACCCGCCGCCGATAATGCGCTGGACATCGTTAAACGTGATGATGATCATCAGCATCAGCAGGATCGCCATCCCGATGAAGTGGACGAGGCCCTCCTTCTCCGGCGCGATCCGCTTGCCGCCGCGCGCGGCCTCGATCAGCACGAACAGCAGTCGCCCGCCGTCGAGCGCCGGGAAGGGGAAGAGGTTGATGATGGCCAGATTGACGCTGAGCAGGGCGGTGAACTCCATCAGCCGCAGTAAGCCGCTCTGCGCCACCAGGCCCGTCACGCGCGCGATCTCGACCGGGCCGCCTACCTGCCCGGGGGCGGTGCCCTGTATCATCCTGCCGAAGCCGGTGAAGATTTGCCCGGCGGTGTCGAGCGTGCGCCGGACTCCGAGGGGCACGGCCTCCCAGATGGGGTAGTTGACCGTATCCTCACCCGGCAATTTTTGGAACGACAGGCTGATGCCGATGGGCCCTTCGCCTTTGGGCGGATTCACGCGCGGGGTCAGGCTGACGGTCAGGTTGTCTTTGCCCCGCTTCAATTCGACGGCGACCGTCTGGCCGGCGCGGTCGTAGGCCAGCCGCAGGAGGTCTTCGCGGTTGGCAATCGGTGTGTTATCCACCCGCAAGATGCGGTCACCGGCGAAGATGCCGACGAACTCGGCCGGTGAATTGGCGGCTACGCCCTGCACGGTCACGACTTCACGCGCTTTGGGGATGCCGATCAGCGCGATGACGCTGAACAGCGCGACGGCCAGCAGGAGGTTCATGCCCGCGCCCGCCGAGAGGATCACCACGCGCACCCAGGGCTTCTGGGCGGCGAGCGAGCGCGGGTCGCTCGGGTTATCCTCGCCGGTCATCTTCACAAAGCCGCCGAGCGGCAGCCAATTGAGCGTGTAGGCGGTGTCGCCGCGCCTGAACAGCGTCAGCGCGCGCGGCGGGTAGCCAAAGCCAAACTCCTCGACGCGCACTCCGGCGCGGATTGCGGTGATAAAGTGGCCGAGCTCGTGCACCAGCACCAGCACGCCGAAGACGAGCAGGAAGTAGAAGATCGTGGACGCCCACGTGGCGAGATTTTCCATA
>JACQEC010000194.1 GCA_016200765.1 Chloroflexota bacterium
ACCGCTCAAACCCCAATCCTCGCTCTTTCAGGCTGACAAACTTCCCTTTTCCGACGACGGTATGATCGAGGATGTCAATCCCCAGCAACGTGCCCGCTTCATGGTCACCTGGACCGAAGCGACGCCCCAACAGCCGTCGGATGGGATGCTCGCTCTCTCGCTTACCCCGCCGAATGGTGTTACGGCTCAACCCAGTGATCAGGGCCAGCGGCGTGAGACTACGTCGGCCCCACTGAATCGCCAACAACCCGACGAACCGGCGCCGGTTGCGCTTATCCAAGGTCACCAGCACTCGATTGATCGCTCGATGTTGTGTTGCCGCTTGACTGTACGGATGCAGTTGACAATCCGCACAGCCGCACGGATGCATCCAACGGCCCTTCAATTTGCGCATCTTGGCTCAGCCTCATTCCGACAGAGTGAGGCCAAGCTTAGCACAAACTGGTCAACTTATTTCCGGTCAAAGTCCGAGTTGGATGCGTGGCTTGATGCGCATCCATTGGACACAGTAATCGTCGTCGGTGATTGCACAGACATTTGTGTCTTCTTGCTCGCCCTGCACTTGCGAACACGCGCCAATGCGCGCAATCAATCGCTGCGGATCATTGTGCCCGCTCATTGCGTGGACACGTACGATCTACCCATCGAGACGGCGCGGCAGGTCGGCGCGTTGCCGCACGATGGGGAACTGTATTGCTCAGAGCGAATTGAGACAAAAGGGCCTCGGAATTAACTGAGGCTTCGGCTGCTCACAAACCCCTCTTCCCAGCATGGGAAAAAGGAGTACAATGTCCAAACAGGAGCAGCCTAATGAAAAGCAACGGTTCCACCACGGCCCGGCGCCAGTTTCCGCCGACGACCAAACGGCAAATCTTGAAGGAGGGCCGCACGACCAACACCCCGCTCAGTCAGGTGTGCGACCAGTATGCGATCAGCCCCACGCGGTTCTACCAGGGGGAGCGCATCGCCGAGCAGGCCGCACTGACCGCCTTCGAAGGGCAGAAGCGCGGGCGGAAGACACTCCGCCCCAGCGAAGAGCAGCGCCTGGCCGCAGTGCAGCGCCTGCGCGAGGTGATCGCCGCACTGAGCAGCGAGAACCTGCAGCTCAAAAAAAGACGCTGGCCATAACCCCCGGCCGTCGCTACACGGCGGAGGAGAAAACGACCCTCCTGGATATGGTGCCACGCGCGCAAGCCTTGTGTCCCGAACGCGATCTGGCCGACATCGTCAGCGCCCTGGGCCGGCCACGTGCGACCGACTACCGCTGGACCGAGCGGGGGGTCAGCGACGACTGAGCCGACCGCCTCGTGAGGCCGCAGCGCGAGGCGCTCCCGCCGACAGCGGCTGAGGCGGAAACGGCACGCGACTGTGCGACCCATCCGCCGTGGCTGGGCTACAAACGGCTCACCTACGCGCTGCTGGCTGACAATAAGGCGTTTCTGCGCGAATGGATGGTACGCGACCTCCTCAGCGCCGCGCCGTTGCTGGGGCGCCGCACGCCAGCGCCGACCTTGCTGCGGCGACCACCCGAGCCCGACCACCCGGACCAGCGCTGGCACACGGACCTGATGCTGTGGCACTTCAACCGCCGCGGGTTCTACCTGATGGATGTGCTGGATGCCTACAGCCGCTACCTGGGGCATTGCGCGTTGTTGCTGACCGCTAGCGACGACGCCGTGATTCTGGCCGTGCAACGCGCGCGTGAGAGGTTGACCGAGCGTGTCCGGCTGCCGGGTGAGCCGCAGATCGTGCATGACAACGGCCCGCAGTTCATCAGCCACGAGTGGTGGCAGTGCATCCACCCCAGCGACCGGCAGAACGTGCGCACGCGGACGCATCCCCCACACGCGAACGGTCGGGACGAGCGTTTGCATCGCACCCTGCGGGAGGAGTTACCGCTCGCGGAAGAAGCGACGCTGGACGAAGCGCGGGCGCTGCTCGCCGACTACCGCACCCACTACAACCAACGACGACCACTGAATACAAAGTAGGGCTTGACATTCCAGCGACTGGAAGGTGTAGAGTATAGGAGTAACGCTATGGTCATCCACGAATTAACCCAACAAACCGGCGTCCCTGCCAAAACGATTCGGTATTACGAGTCCATTGGGCTATTGCCGCGCCCCCATCGGGCGGAGAACAACTACCGCCAATATACGCCCGCCGATGGTGAGCGTCTGCGGTTCATTGCCAGCGCCCGCAGTTTGGGTTTTTCGCTCCCATGCTGCCTCTTGACGATGTGCAGGGCGAGCATTGCGTTTGCTATTTACTCAAGGCTTACCGCGATACAGGACAGATCACGATTCAGAAAGGAGAGTTTTTCAATGACTGAATCTGGCGGTTGCCCGCCAGAAGCGGGGAACGCTGTTTGTGAGTTGCCCGCGCAGAATTTTCAACGCCCGCCTCGCGTCACCCATGCTTGCCCGGTCTGCGGCGAGAAAGGCAAGCCCGTACAGGGGCAAACGGTCAAAGCCTTTTTGTCGGCGAGTTTGCGCGCAGTGCAGGAGGTTGAATACCTGTTTTGCAAAACGCAGACTTGCCCTGTCGTGTATTTCGCGCCCGCGGGCGAGCGAACATTGACGGTTGAGCAAGTCCGAGAGCGGGTCTATCAAAAAGAACCCGACGCGGAAGAAGTCTTCGTTTGTTACTGCTTCCGACACACGGTCGGCGATATTCGCGCCGCCTCACCGCAGTCACAGGCCGCCCTGCTGGACGACATCAACGCAGGCATCAACGCGGATCAATGCGCCTGCGATTTGCGAAATCCGCAAGGCTCATGCTGTTTGGGCAACGTGCGCGGGGTCATCAAGCAAGGGCAGAAAATGCCTGCGCGGGTGACCCACTGAAATATTGCGAAGGGAAACCATGATGGAAAAAGCGACACGGTTTGATCTTTTGATTCTTGGCTCCGGCTCCACGGCCTTTGCCGCGGCTCTGCGCGCGGCTGAACTCGGAAAAACCGCCGCCATGATTGAGAGGCGGACTCTGGGAGGCACTTGTGTCAATCGCGGCTGTTTGCCCAGCAAGAATCTCATCGAGGCCGCGCGGATGGTGTGGGAGGCCGCCCATCCGCGTTATAACGGTTTGAAACCCGCCAAGCTGAAGTTCGATTTCGGAGAACTCATCGCGCAAAAACAGGACGTCGTCCACTCCTACCGCGATAAAAAGTATCAATCGCTGATCTACGAAGAAGACAGACTCGAAGTTTTCTATGGACAGGCCCTGCTGATTGATCAGCATACGGCTCTGATGGGGCCGCAAAAAATCAGTGGAGACCAAATCCTGATTGCGACCGGCACACGCCCCACCGTTCCGCCGATAGAGGGCCTCGACCAAGTTCCCTATCTAACTTCCGATCTGTTGACCTCTGACGAAGCACAGGAATTGAGGCAACTTCCTGAATCATTGGTGATTATCGGCGGCGGTTACATTGCGCTCGAACTTGGACAAATGTTCCATCGCTTCGGCACACAAGTCACGATTCTAGAGCGCAGTCAAGTCATACTCCCCAATTACGAGCCAGAAGTTTCAGAGGCTCTGACTTCTGTTTTGCGTGATGAAGGACTCCGTCTGGTTACGGGAGCGTCCGTTGAACGTGTCTCACAGCAATCGGAGCATGAGATTGAAGTGATCGCTCGCATCGGTGGACAGGAGCAAGCCTTCAGGAGCCAGAAACTTCTGGTGGCCGCAGGCCGGGAGCCGAACACCGACCATGCGGGATTTGAAAACGTTGGCGTTCAACTCGATGCGCGGGGTTTCGTGAAAGTCAACGATGAACTGCAAACGACTGTGCTCAATATCTGGGCAGCCGGAGACGTCATCGGTCATCACACAGGAAGCCAGCAAGCCACCCCGGTGGGCGCTCATGATGGGGTGATTGTCGCCAAGAATGCCCTGGCAGGCGCTCATCAAAAAATTGACCATCGTGTGATTCCCCGCACCATCTTCACCGATCCACAAGTTGCCGTGGTCGGCATGACAGACATCGAAGCGAACGGCACGGGCATCCGTTGCTGGTGCGGCACGATCCCGCTTGAACTGGTTCCCCGCGCAGGCGCGACCCATCAATCCAACGGAATGGCAAAAATGGTCATCAACAATGATACCCAAGAAGTGGTAGGCGTGTCATTGGTCATGCCCAATGCGGGGGAGGTCATTCACGAAGCCGCGATGGCGCTTCGATTTAGAGCCAAACTCGAAGATTACATTGACATGATTCATGTCTACCCCACCATGGCCGAAGCGTTGAAAATAGCGGCCATCTCATACTTCAAAGACCCAGCCAAGTTGTCCTGTTGCGCGGAGTAGAGTTGTTCACGACAACGTTACGGGAGGGTTGAAATGTTCTGGCAGAAAATCCGAAGCGGGGTCATGCTTGTCCTCTCCGCCATCGCTTGCCCCTGTCATCTGCCCATCAGCCTGCCGTTGACGCTGGCGTTGTTGGCAGGCACACCGGCGGCCGTGTGGATAACGCAAAATGTCGGTTGGGTCTATGGCGGGATGACGATTTTGTTCGTCGTCAGCCTCGCGTTTGGTTTGCGCTGGATGGGTCAGGCGAATGCCGCCCGTGAAGTATGCGAGCAGCGTCCAGCCCATTCAATCAAAATGCCTTCAATCCAAACTGCCCCAAAGGAGTAAAAAATGAATAGCAAAGCCCACGCTCGAAAATCCGCGTCGCTCTCCAAATTTCCAGTTTATCTTTTCATCGCGGGGATAGCATTAGTCATCGTTTTAGGCGCGATAGGTTGGAACAGCTGGCAAACTTCACGCACGCCAGAGATTGCCGCGCAGGTCAATAGTGCGCCTATTGTCGCGCTACAAGTCAAGCCCGCCGAGAATATCAACCCTCCGCCCGCCGCCGCGCCCCAAGACATCGGCGCACAAATTGGGAAAGTTGCCCCTGATTTTACTTTACCCACGCTAGGCGGCGGAACTTTCACGCTTGCCGACAAGCGCGGTAAGCCCACCGTCGTCTTTTTCATGGCGTATTGGTGCGGCAGTTGCATTCCCGAAGCCATCGCATTAGGCAAACTTCAACAGGAATACGGCGATAAGGTCAGCATTGCGGCCGTGAACATAGACCCCTCGGCCACTTGGGAAACGATAGAGCAATTCAAGCAAGCGGCAGGAGACCCGCCTTTAGTGTGGGCTTCCGACTTTGACCAGAAAGTAACCTTCGCTTATGCAGTGCGAGCGTTGGATACCACGCTCATTCTCGATCGCGAAGGCCGCATCGCTTATCGAGATGAAATTCCGACACAGTACAAGACGCTTAAAGGCGAACTAGAAAAACTCAAGCCCTGACCTATGGACGGACTCAATCTTGCGTTTGCGTTTTCGGCAGGCGTGCTTGCCACTCTCAACCCATGCGGTTGGGCTATGTTGCCCACCTTCATTTCCTACTATCTCGGTTCGCGCGAAGCCGATTACGAACAGAAAGGTTTTTCAAGTCGCGCCAATGAAGGGTTGATAGCGGGGCTGGCAGTGACGGGCGGCTTTCTCGTCATCTTCGCCACTGCCGCGATTATCGTATCAGCTGGCTTGCGGCTCGTTGTGAAGTATATGCCCTTTGCCGCACTGATAACGGGCATTGTGCTTGTCTTGCTCGGCGTGTGGCTTCTCGCCGGAAAGTCTCTCCCGTTTTCATTGCCCATTCCGCAGATAAGCAATTCACGCACCCGCAGTCCAAAAGCGGCGTTTGTATTCGGCATCGGTTACGCTTTCGCTTCGCTCAGTTGTACCTTGCCTGTATTTCTCGCCGTCGTAGGAGCAAGTCTCACCACCGCTGGCATTTTCGGCGGAGCAGTCATGTTTAGCGCGTATGCTCTCGGTATGGCGAGCGTGTTAGTGAGCGTAGCATTAAGCACAGCATTGCTCAAGGGTGCAGTAGCGCAATGGTTCCGTACAATGCTTCCCCACGTTTATCGTATCAGTGCTGCTATGCTTATCCTCGCTGGACTATATCTTATCTGGTATCAAGGCAGCTATCTTCCTCTCCTTGTTGGTGGACTCTGACCGTCGTCTCCCAGTTTTCCGAAAATCAAAATCGCTGTATATTCGCCCCAGCGAAGGAGTCTGGTAGCACTCCCTCTAAGCGTGGTCAGGTGCACCAGCGTGACCGTTTCTTCCGGCGTGCGCAGGAGGAAGAACGCAGTACCCTTGCGTGCCGAGAACGTCTTGCGACAGGCACGACAAATGAAGCGCTTCTCCTTCTGACTGTGAATTCCGATGTTGCCCTTGCCGACCTGTCCTCTTGCCGGACAGTCCGATTGGGGGCAAAATACTTGCTGCGGATCCATGGACCGTCTCCTTTCTCAGCAAAAGGATTGTGTCCACGGATCCGTATTTGTTCAAATCAGCCCCGCTAAACCACTACCACGCTTAGAGGGGGTGCTACCAACTATCGAGTAATCATGTGGAAGAACCAATAGTAGCAATTAACCCGAACCCGCGGACGAACGCGGAATGGCTGCATGACCTGCGAAGCACCGATGCGGCCCGGACTCAGGCCCTTGAGGAGTTGCGTGGTTATCTGGTCCGGGCCGCAGTGATTTACCTCGAGCGCCGCTGGAGTCAACTGACCGATACAGAGCACGCTGAACTCCTTCAACTGGCTGAGGACGTTGCCCAAGAGGCCCTGATTGATCTCCTGAACAAACTGCACGCCTTCCGCGGTGAGAGCCGCTTCACCACCTGGGCCTACAAGTTCGTCATCAATATCGCCGCCGAAGAATTGCGGCGCCAACGCTGGCGGACTCTCTCGCTCGACGCGCTGTCCCCCAGCGAAGATGTGCCTCCCCTGGCTGACTCCCTTTCCAACGCGAAAACCCCTGAGCCTGAAAAGGCTGTGATGCGCGCACAGGTTTGGGAAACCTTGCGTCGCGTCATTGCCCGAGACCTGACACAACGGCAGCGGACGGTCGTCCTTGGTCTGCTCGTCTACGATGCCCCAGTCGAAGAACTTGTCCAACGATTGGATACGACCCCGAACAACGTCTACAAAATCCTGCATGATGCCCGCAAAAAACTGAAACGCCGCCTGCTGGACGAGGGCATCACCTCAGAATACGTTTCGGAAATCTTTAGTGAAGGCACGTAAGAAATCGGCCCGTGATGCAGCCTAGATAGTAGAGGCAAAAAAAGGAGATTGTTCAAGTGGCTGAAGCGAACCCCCGACGCATATTTCAATCTATCTTCGCCACACAAGCAGAGGAAATCTCCTGTCCGCTGTGTCGCGATCTGCTGGATATTTACGTGGACCGCGAGATAACCAGCGCAGACGCGGCGCATTTGCTCCCGTACGTCCAACAGCATTTGAATTGTTGCAACCAATGCTATGAATTGTACGAGGGCTTAAGATTGGTTGCCAGCGAAACATCTTGAAAGGAGGTCTTTCCTATGGCTACTAATGCGATTCCAATTCCCCCTACACGGGCTTCCACCTTTCCGTATGGTCTGCCGATTCTCATCGGCTTTCGCGACCAGATTCTTCCCGCGCTCTCGGCGATCTGGGTTGTCGCTCTAGGCGGCTGGGCGTTCACGCGCCAAGAATTCTTCATTCCCGTCGGCGTCTGGGCGACGGTGACGACGATGATGCTTTGGCCGGTTGGACGTGTGCTGGGTCTATCCTACAGCCAGTACCGTCGCCCGCTCTTCATTCTCGGCGTCCTCTCGATGGCTTCGTTGCCCGCGCTAGGATTTGCCTTGCAGTTTTTGCCGCCGACCACGCATGCTGAACCGTATCTGCCGCGCACCTGGGCGCTACTCATCGTTGTTGCGATTTTGACCTCGTTCTCGGTCATTGCCGCCGCGCGTAGAGCAATTGGCAGACCGATCGGAATGATCTTTCGTCCTGATGTACTTTTCGGCGATGGGCGCGTGCTCGGCACGGGAATGATTGCGCTCGGACTCTCGATGCGGTTTCTCTTCGCTGACGTGCCCGAAGCCTTTCCCAACATTCCCGCGCCCAAGGGCAATTGGTGGGGCTTGTTCTTTGCCATCGCATTCGGGCTGATTCAAATCATTCCTTTGCGCGGGATGCTGAAGTTGCGAATGCGCCTCGCGCGCGTCTTCGAGAGTCGGTGGAGCGGCTGGGGCGCGATCATTTTGCGCGAGGGTTATCTCGTCCTCGCCGCGCTCGCTTTGCTCTTTGGATTCCACAATGTCTTCAAGGGCACGATTCCGATTGTGCAGCCATCGCTCGCGGGGCTTGAGCCAGAACATTTCGCCGAAGCGGGCTTGTCTGGACTGATTTCGACCGCGCTCGCGGCGTTGTTCATCATCTTTGTGCGCGGCGGATACAAGAAACGCATTGGCGATCCCTTTATTCGCGAAACACTGCGCCAATCTGTCATCAAACAACTATTGTTCCTCGTCGGTTTCATCTGGCTGTTCTACTCGTTCGCGCACGTGATGGAGGAACAACCCTTCGGCAGCGGACCGAACACTGCATTTTGGCCCTCGCTCATCGGGTGGAGTCTCTTCATGTGGAGTGTCATCATGCTCGGTCCCATCCGCATTTGGGCGCAGAGAAATCAGCGGCCTGCTTTGGTGGAACAAATGGCGGCGTATTTGCTTCCTGCGCAATCGTCCGAAAAGCGCAAGCAAGTCATGCTTCAGATAATGCATGCACTTGCGGAATGTCCTGCACATCAACGTCTTGACTATATGCGTGCGATGCAGGACGCGCTCGCGCAGTCACCCGCCGAAATCCGCGAGACGATGACGAGTTTGCGGATGGAATGTCTCGCCGAGTTGCCGAGCGAAAAACGTCGGACGCTGATGAAAACGATGGACGCGCTGCTGCTGGGCGCACCACAGAAATAAAAATTCGCGGAGGTCGAACGATGCATTGGATCTTGTGGTTTCTTGCGTTTGTCAGTCTGGGCGCGCCAGTGGGCATCCTGACGATTGATCGAATCCTGGGTTTGCCCGCGCGAACGCTGTTCAAATGGTGGGGGATTCCCTTGCTGGTGCTCTTCATCCTCGCCATTCTCGGCGCGCTGATCACAGGAGACTCACTGATTGAACTCATCTTCTGGGGCGCGCTCGGCGGAATTTTCGGCACAGTTTTTCTTGACGCGGTGCGCTTGGCGGGATTGCGCCTCGGCGCGTTCCCGATGGATATGCCCAAAATGTTCGGCGCGATCGCGCTCGGCCTCGCGCCGCGCTTGCAGCGCAACGTGATGGGGCAGTTGGTGGCATATGTCGCTGCTCAACCCAAAGCGGTACGCGCCCAGATGCTGGGCGAGCGACTGCGCGCGCTGCCGCGCCTGAGTGAGCCCATCCGCGTGTCGGTGGTGTCCGCGATGCGGCGCGGCCTGGAACGCTTGCCCGATGAGCAGCGCGCGACCATGATGGCGACTCAAATGGGATTGATGGCCGAATTGCCCAGCGCGGATCGGCGCGCAGTAATGGCGGCGATGGACAAGGCGGCACAAGATGGCGCACCCGTGTACGCGCAGCCGCGCGGTATGCCGCAACTGCCAATGTGGCTCTTTCGACGCTTGGTGGTGCGTGCTTATCCGCAGACGTTGGAAGAAGCGGGCGTGTCGAGGCGGAAGGCCATTGCACTCGGCTACATCTGGCACTTCGTTATGGGCGCGACCTTCGGCATCACTTACACGCTCTTGTTTGGACAGGGCGCATGGCCGCTGGCGATTCTGTGGGGCGTATTCGTCTGGGCGATGATGATGATCCTCATGCCGCCGATGATGCCGCTCATCAAGTTTCCGTGGTGGTTCATCATCGTGCCCTTCATCGCGCACATCGCGATGGCGATCCCGATCGGCTTCTTCGCGTTCTACGTTTCGCCCCAGGCCGTGGCAGGCAGTTTGCTCGGCGCGCTGTTGCGCTGAAAGGAGGATGACTATCGAATTGCTTGCCTGAGTGATCAAGCGCATAACCAACAGCACCATCGAGTTCAAATCTTATAGGAGACGATTGAAATGATAGACATGGTCAAGGCGCTGGCGGGCTTGCCCGATGACAAGCGCCAAACGATGATGACGGACCGTCTGACGATGTTCGCCGAGATGGCCGACGCGGAGCGCAAGAGCGCTATGAGCCAGATGATGGCGGCGACGGAAACGCTGCCCGACGTGGACAAGAAGAAATTACTCAGGACGCGCTTCGAAGTGCTTGCAGCCTTCGCTCCCGATCGGCAGATGAAACTGATGGGCACGCACATGGGCCTTCTGCAGGAAAAAGGGCAGTCCGCCATGATGCAAGAGATGCAGTTGACGCAGGCGGTCATGCCAGACCTGTCCGCCAACGCCAAAGCCGTCGTCAAGCAGATGATGGAATCTATGGGCGGTGGAATGGGCATGGGTGGCGGCATGCAGATGGGCGGCGGGATGTCTATGAGTGGCATGGCCCGCGAAGAGCCCAAGCAGAAACCCTGGTGGAAGTTCTGGTAGTCACCACCGTGAGTGGCACTGCCGCGCGCACGGCGGGCTGCGCTAATGATGAGCACCGCGCGCAGCCCGCCGGTCATTAGATCAGCTTACGCATAAGAGGGAATGAAAAGCGCACATCGCCCCATCGGCTGTTTTCGAGAGAGCGAGACAAGCGATGAATGCCTTGACCTCGACTTTGAACTTAACGGAAGAACAATTTCGCGCTCTCATGCTGAGTGAGTTATCGCCCACAGCGCGGGAAATGTTCGAGCGCATCAAGCCCACACAAGTGGGTTGCCGCTTGATGCGCTTCCTGCGTGCGTGCTCACGGACGTATGTGGAGGCAGATGCGTCTGCCAGCCCGGAGACGCTGGAGGCATTGAAAGCGCTGGCACAAGCCGGTCTGATCTGCCGCCGGACGATTGAAGGGTTGACATTCTATGGTCTGGCTGAAGAGTCGCCCGTGCGTCAAACCTTGGATGAACTATGCATCTGGCAAGAACGCTGGCTAGACCATGCCCACTGGGTTGAGCAAATGTTTGGCGACGTTCCGAGGTCACAAGGAGAGGCCGACGAATGATCAAGTCTCTGCTGCGGTTGCTGGTGGTCTTTGCACGTCCCGTTGATGAATCACGCGTTGCAGGCGGTAGCCATGCTTGACTCAGCCTTCCACACGCAGGTGGCTCAACCGTCGCGTGGCTGGCCTGTAGCAATTCATCTGCTGCTGAGGCGTGGTCTTGGGTGGCTGATCGTGCTGCTGTCGGCTGCGAGTTTTGGTGCAGTGTCACCGTTTGCACGATTGGCCTACGACCATGGCGCCAACGTGATCACGCTCATGGTCGTGCGCTATGCGTTGGCTGGGCTGGCGGTCATGGGTTACTTCGCATGGCGTCGCCAGCCGTGGCGCCTGGCTGGTCGGCAACGGTGGCTAGTTTTGCTGCTGGCGTTCTTCCTGGGCGTCGTGTCATTTACTTACCTGAGTGCGATCCGTTACATCCCGGTTTCGCTAGCAGCGCTGATCTATTACACCTACCCGATCATGGTCAGTCTGATGGCGCACATCACAAGCAATGACAGACTGCGCAACATTGATCGCGGCGCATACACAATCGCGTTTGGCGGCCAGGCCCTGTCACTGGCCGGTCTGGCCATGCTGCTGGGCCAATCGAGCGACGCACTCAACATGACCGGCGTGCTGCTCGCCGCGTTTTCAGCGTTCGGCTTTGCGCTTGTGATGGTTATGGGCAGCCGAGTCCTGCGGACAGTTTCGCCGATGGTGCTGAACTTACACGTAGCGCTGGTGAACATGGCGCTATTCGCCGTGGCTGCCCTGCTCGGCCTCGGCTTTGACTGGCCAACGGCCACTGTCGGTTGGATCGGCTTGCTGGGTGTGGCTTTCTTCTTCATCATCGGCTTCTTGGGATTGTTTGTCGGTGTCAGGCTGATTGGCGTGAGCCGCGCGGCCTGCCTGACCAACCTCGAGCCCGTGGTGACGGTCGTATTGGCGATTACGCTGCTGCACGAATATTTTAGCCTGTGGCAACTCGTCGGCGCCGTGGGCGTACTGATTGGCATTTTCACAATGTGTCGTAACGTCGTGAGGGAGAGCCGACCCGCTCGTTCATTACGAGAACCCCATCCCGTTGGGCGGGATGCGAGAGAGCAGAAACGGGTGCGCCGCGCGCTGGGGTATAATCAGCGGGAGCGTCCAGACAAGCTAAGACCGACACCTCATTGGTGTGAGACAACCCGTTTGCGAGAATGGTTCTGCTCCGGCATGATGTGAGCATTGGTGGCGATCAGGCCAGGGTTGGGCCCCGACCCCGTTGAGCAGGGTAGCTTAAGCAGTCCGGAGCGGGTCTGGATGCATCTCACTTTCTGTACAGGAGGTGCCGTGATGCAGCACAGGACCGACAAGCCGAGTGAACCCGTCGCGCTGAGCGTCGTCAACCCGCGCGCCGCCGGTTTGGACATCGGCAGCGCCGAGATCTGGGTGGCGGTGCCGGCGGAGCGTGACCCCAAGCCAGTGCGCCCGTTCGGGACGTTTACCCCGGATCTGTACGCGCTGGCCGACTGGCTGGCAGCCTGTGGCGTCACGACGGTGGCGATGGAATCGACTGGCGTCTACTGGATTCCGATCTATGAACTGCTCGAAGCGCGCGGCTTCGAGGTCTACCTGGTCAACGCCCGGCACATCAAGAACGTGCCGGGGCGCAAGAGCGACGTGCAGGACTGCCAGTGGATCCAACGTCTGCACAGCTTCGGCCTGCTGAGCAAGTCGTTCCGGCCGGAAGACGAAATGGTCGTCTTGCGCGCCTACTTGCGTCATCGCGCCGAACTGATCGAGCACCGCGCCGCGCACATTCAGCACATGCAGAAAGCCTTGCAGCAGATGAACCTGCAGCTGACGCAGGTGCTCAAAGACATCACGGGTCTGACCGGCTTGCAGATCATCCGCGCGATCGTGGCGGGCGAACGCGATGCGGTCAGGCTGGGGCAACTGCGCGACCCGCACTGCAAGCATAGCAGCGATCAGATCGCCAAAGCCTTGACGGGCAGCTATCGCGCGGAGCATCTATTTACCTTGAAGCAGGCGCTGAGCCTGTATGACGCCTACACGGCGCAGTTGACGGAGTGTGACGTGGAGATCGAGCGGCAGTTCAGCGCGCTCAAGCCGGAACACGACGAGCAGTTGCCGCCGCTGGACCCTAGCGACAAGCGCGACAGCCACAGCAAGAATGGGCCGAGCTACGATGCGCGCAGTCTGCTGTACCAGTGGCTGGGGGTCGATCTGGTCGCGCTGGATGGCTTGAATGCCAGCAGCGTCACGACCCTGCTGAGTGAGCTGGGTCCGGATCTGGAGGCGTTTCCCACGGTCAAGCACTTTTGCTCCTGGCTGCATCTGGCGCCACACAACGACATCTCGGGTGGCAAAGTCTTGCGCAGTCGCACGCTCAAGGCGCAGAACCGCGCCGGACAGGTCTTCCGACTGGCGGCGCGCTCGGTCAGTCGCAGCCAGTCGGCCTTTGGCGCCTACTACCGG
>JACQEC010000176.1 GCA_016200765.1 Chloroflexota bacterium
ACGACGAGAATCAAGATGCCGTCGCGGGCGGAAGTTTTCACGGTCGTGCCAGTATGGTAAAATCGCTCATTCGCTAACGGCTTATGGGCATTATACGCTCTGATAGGGCCGCAAGCAAGAAGGCTATGGGAGTTTACATGGCAAGCCGCCTCCACAATTTCCGCAAAATGCTGGCCGAGGTGCTGTTTGGCATGAGCGGGCATGAGGCCGTGCGCGCCTACCTGCGGACGCGCGGCAGTATGGATCACTTGTTCATGTTGGTCACGTTTGGCGATCTGGTGGGCATGCCCATCATCCCGCCCTACTACTCCCTGCGGCTGTTGCCGTTTCTGGTGCCATCCCTGCAAAACTGGAAGCGGCGATTACTGCGCGAAAAGGATTTGATAGACCATATCTTTTAGCCGCCGATGTGCTATAATCACCCTATGGGCAAAGCCGACCTGCACATGCACAGCGAGTGGAGCGATGGCCTGCCGTCGGTGCGCGAGATTCTGGATCACGTCGAGCGCGAGACCGACCTTGACCTGATCGCGATCACTGACCACGACATGATCGAGGGTGCGTTCGAGGCGCGCGAGATCGTCGCGCAGAAGGCGTATCGCTTCGAGGTGATTGTGGGCATGGAGGTGACCACGCTGGAGGGGCACCTGCTGGCCTATGATCTGGAAAAGCCCCTGCGTATGATGAAGCCACTCGACTGGACCCTGCAGGCCATCCGCGATCAGGGCGGCTGGTGCTTACTGCCCCACCCGATGAGCCCCTTGATCCGCAGTGTGGGGCGGCGCGGTATCCTGCGCGTTCTGCGCGACACGCGCGCGGGCATCTGCTTTGACGGCATCGAGACGCTCAACCCCAGCATCGCCGGCCGGGTCATCGCGGGCCAGGTCGAACGCTTCAACCGCGAGGAGGGGCGCCTGCCGGAAACGGGAGGAAGCGACGCGCACACCCTGCCGCTGATCGGCTCGGCGTTTACGCGGTTTGCCGGCCACAGCGCCGACGACTTTCGCCGCAGTCTGCGCGCCGGCCAGACCCGCGCGGGCGGCGCGTTCTGGGGCGGTGAGGAGTACCGCGCGCTGGCGAAGATTGCCCGGCGGCAGATGTTCAAGAGTCTGGTGCAGTTGCCCCTGCGGCACATTCGCCGTTCGTACCAGCGGCGCGGCGCGCCGAACTAGACCCTGACAAGGATCGTTATGCCATTACCCGAAGTGGGCGAGCGGGTTCCCGATTTCGCCCTGGCCGACGTCAACGGCCACACCTACCCGTTATCCGAAAGCGCGCAAGGCCGCGCGACGCTGGCGGTCTTCTTCAAGCGCAGTTGCGTCACCAGTCGGCTGGCGCTGCCGTTCGTCGAGCGACTGCATCGGCTGTACCCGGCGCTGAGGCTGATTGGCGTTTCGCAGGATGACGCGGCGGACACCGAAGCGTTCAGCGCGCAGGCGGGCCTGACGTTTCCGGTGGTGCTGGACAGCGACTGGAAGGTTTCAACCGAGTACGACCTGTTCACCGTACCGACGGCCTTCCTGCTGGACAAGGCCGGTCGGCTGGCGCGCGTGAACATGGGCTGGAGCACCGAGCAGTATAACGCGCTGTCGGCGGAGGTCGCCCGGCTGTTGGAGGTCACGCTGCTGACGCTGGTCACGGCCGAGGACAAAGTGCCCGTCTTCAAGCCGGGCTGAACGTCGCGGCAGCTGGATGAGCTCGTGTAGCTCGCAGGCACAGATCAGGTCATCGCTAACGAAGGGAAGCAATTGTCCGCCTCGTCGTGATCGCAGAACGGCAAACACGCATCAAAGGGATGGGGGATGAATTATTTAGAGAAGCTGATTCAGGGCGCCGCCGGGCTGGCGCGAGGGATGGGCGTCACCTTCGGCGAGATGCTGCAAAAGCCCAGCACGGTGCAGTATCCGGAGGAGAAGCCGCGGGTGGCCGAGCGCTTCCGCGGCCGGCATATTTTACAGCGGCACGATAACGGCCTCGAACGCTGTATCGGCTGTGCGTTGTGCGCCGCGGCCTGCCCCGCGCAGGCGATCTACGTGGAAGCCGCGGAGAACACGCCCGACGCGCGCTACTCGCCCGGCGAGCGCTACGCGAAAGTCTACGAGATCAATATGATCCGCTGTATCTTCTGCGGCTTCTGCGAGGAGGCGTGCCCGGTCGAGGCGGTGGTGCTGACGCACCAGTACGAGTTATCCGGCTACGACCGTAAATCGTTTATCTACACCAAAGAGATGCTGCTGGTGCCCGGTTCCAACCTGCCGCTGAACGATTCGGCGCTCACCGAGGGGCCGCAGTATCGAAGCAACACACCCACATTTGAGAGGCATACGACGTAATAAGACAGGATAACTGAAAGGTAGGCTACGATGGGACAACTTTTAACCGGCCTTGGCTCGCTGGTCGTTGTTGTTATCATCTTGTCGTTGTTCGTGCTCAGCGCGGCCGTCAAAATCGTGCAGGAGTACGAGCGCGGGGTGATCTTCCGTCTGGGGCGGTTGGTTGGCCCCCGCGGCCCCGGCCTGTTCCTCATCATTCCGTTCCTTGACCGGATGGTGAAGGTTGACCTGCGCGTGGTAACGCTGGATGTGCCGACGCAGGAGGTCATCACCAAGGACAACGTCACGGTCAAGGTCAACGCCGTTCTCTATTTTCGCGTGGTCAACCCCCCGGATGCCGTGGTGAAGGTTGAGGACTTCCGGCGCGCGACCTGGCTGAAATCGCAGACGACCCTGCGCAGTGTGCTCGGCCAATCGAGCCTCGACGACCTGCTGGCCAACCGCGATGCGATCAACCAGAACCTGCAGCGCATCATTGACGAGCAGACCGAGCCGTGGGGCATCAAGGTCACGAGCGTGGAAGTGAAAGACGTGGAACTGCCGCAGACGATGCAGCGCGCGATGGCGAAGCAAGCCGAAGCCGAGCGCGAGAAGCGGGCGAAGATCATCCACGCCGAAGGCGAGTTCGCGGCGTCGCAGCAGTTGGCCGAAGCCGCCAAAGTGCTGACGATCTCCGAGGGGGCGATGCAGTTGCGCTACCTGCAGACGCTGACCGAGATCGCCGTCGAGAAGAACTCGACCATCATCTTCCCGGTGCCAATTGACGTGCTCGAGGCGATCAAGCGGATCGGCCCTCACTCATAACACGAAAGACGTTGGCGCGCAGTGCGTTGCGCGTTGTGCGTTGGCGCGTTCCGCGTTGGTGTAGTTCGTGCGACCGTCAAAGCGCATTAACGCTCAACGCATGAACGCGGAACGCGCCAACGTTTGATGGCCTATGCTAGAGAAGACGCAAGTCGCCGCATCGTCAATGGTTGCGGCGATTTTTCTGACCAGCATCAAGATTGTCGTCGGCGTGCTGACGGGCAGTCTTGGCATCTTATCGGAGGCGGCGCACTCCGGGCTTGATCTGGTGGCCGCGGTCATCACGCTGTTTGCCGTGCGCCTCGCCGACCGTCCGGCGGACGCCACGCACCCCTACGGCCATGGCAAGGTCGAGAACCTGTCGGCGCTGGCCGAAGCCGCGATTCTGGTCGTGACCTGTCTCACCATCATCTCCGAAGCGATCCAGCGCCTGCTCTTCAAGACGGTTGAGATAGATGTTAACCTGTGGGCTTTCGGCGTTGTCCTGCTGTCCATCGTCATAGATTTCTCGCGCTCGCGGGCGCTGAAGCGGGCGGCGCGCAAGTACGATAGCCAGGCGCTGGAGGCCGACGCACTGCACTTCAGCACCGACATCTGGAGCAGTGCGGTGGTGCTGGTGGGACTGCTGTTGACGAAGGTTGGCGAATGGAGCGGGCAGGGCTGGCTTGAGCGCGCGGATTCGCTGGCGGCGCTGGGTGTGGCCTCCATCGTCGTCGCGGTCAGCCTGCGGCTGGGCTACAGCGCGTCGCTGGCCCTGATGGACACCGCGCCGCGCGATCTGCCCGCCGAGGTGGAGCGGCGCGCGCGCATGGTAGATGGGGTGTTGGACGCGAAGCAGGTGCGCGTGCGGCGGGTGGGGCCCGCGAGTTTCGTGGACATGAGCATCGCCGTGCGGCGGGGGGCGACGTTTGAAGAATCGCACGGCATCGCCTCGGCGGTTGAGAAGGCGGTCAAGACCGTCGCGCCCCGCGCGGAGGTGCTAGTGCATGTGGACCCGGTCGCGCCACGCGACGAGAGCGTGGTGGACACCGTGCGCGGGCTGGCCGCGCGGCATGAGTTGGAAGTGCACAACGTGCATGTGCAGAATGTGGATGGGCAATTGACCGTTGAGTTTCACGTCGAGCTGGACGACAGCCTGACCCTGCAAGAAGCGCACGCGCTGGTCAGCCATCTGGAAGACGAGGTGCGCCTGCTGGTGCCGAATGTGGCCGAAGTGAACAGCCACCTCGAGCCGGCCGGCCAGCAGAGCTCGAAACTTCACGCCGCGAAAGCGCGCGAGGCGGCCTTGCCCGCCGAGGTGCTCGACAGCGCGCGGCGCGCGGTGGGGCAGATCGCGCGCGAGGAGTGCGGCCCCGAGGGCTATCACCATATTCTATTGCGCGGTGTCAACGGCGAAATCGGCGTCGTCCTGCACATCTTTCTGGCCGACCAATCGCCCATCCGCGAAGCGCACGATTTATCCACACGGCTAGAGACCCGCCTGCGCCAGCAGATTCCGCATGTGGGCGAGGTGCTGGTGCACGTGGAGCCGCGCTCGATGGCGGCGCCAGCGGTGTAGGGGCGAAGCCGCGCGCAATGGTGTTGGATTTGAAGATGGAGATGGCTGCGCGCCGCTTCGCCCCTACGTTCACGCCTTGATTCGCGCCCGCCGCTTCGCCCTTACGGGTCTGGGAAGGGCTGACATCGTAGGCGGGATATAATTCCTGACAAGAGAGGAATCGTTATGACCAAGATCATCACCGGCAAGGTATTCGTGGTTGGCGACGACGTGAACACCGACGAGATCATCCCGGCGCGCTGGTGCACGACCACCGACCTCGATACGCTGGGGCCGCACGCGCTGGAAGACCTGCACCCCAGCAAAAGCCCGGCGGGCCTGCCGTTCCAGCCGGGCGCGTACGATATTATCGTGGCAGGCGAGAACTTCGGCTGTGGCTCATCGCGCGAGGTCGCGCCGATTGCGCTGATGAAGGCGGGCATCAAGGTCGTGATCGCCAAGTCGTTTGCGCGCATCTACTACCGCAACGCCGTCAACACCGGCCTGCCCATCACCCGCAACTACACGCTGGCTAACGAAGCCGAGACGGGCGAAATGCTCACGGTGGACGCGGCGAGCGAGGCGTTCCTCGGCACGATGGCGCCGATCCACCGCACCATCCTGCAGGCCGGCGGGCTGACCGCCTTCAACAAGAGCGGCCAGAAGATTCCGCGGCCCTCCGCGCCGCCGCGCCCGATGACCGTGTCGGAAAAGATATTGGCGAAAGCATCGGATGTGGATTACGTCGAGCCGGGCATGTTGGTCTATGCGACGGTGGATCGCGTCATCACCCACGAACTGACCCTGCCGGTCGCCGTCGAGCAGTTCCGCATCGGCTACGGCGATGACGCGCAAATCAAAGAGTCCGACAAGATTCTGTTCGTCGCCGATCATACCATCCAGATTCCTCTCATCCGCGACGACTGGCAGTCGCAGATCATGATTGAGAAGTCGTCGCAGTACGTCAAAGAACTGGGCATCAAGAACGCCTTCCTGCCGCCCGCGCCGTTCACCTCGCAAGGCATCTGCCACGTGCTCTTCCCCGAACT
>JACQEC010000177.1 GCA_016200765.1 Chloroflexota bacterium
AAAGTTCCTCAAGCAGTTGCGACAAGCTCGGCTGGATGCCGGCTTGACGCAACTGGAAGCCGCTCGGCTGCTGAATAAGCCACAATCCTATATCTCCAAATGTGAAAACGGTGAACGGCGAGTGGATGTCGTGGAACTCAAAGTATTTGCTTCAATCTACAAGAAACCCTTTGAATTCTTCCTCGCTTAATCTCTGCTGAATACAAGATTGAGGATTCTTCCAGTGACTGATATAGCCCATACTCGTATTCGGGAGGTGCTATCAAAGGCTACGGCAGCCATCTCTGGATTGAAAGGGCATATCCTTGATGTGGTAGATATTAAGCAACCGCCCGACACTCAATACGCTATTCACCTCGCCAAAGTTATTTCCAAATTGTCACCGCTCGTTGGCAATATGATTGAGTTTTCTCTCGTGAGCTTGCTCAACAAGCTAGAGTGGGATGGTCTCGGTCAGTGGGAGAGACAAGATCCAGGGTTCCCCGATACGATCTTTCGTGGATCAATAGAACCCAGGCCGGGGATTGAAATTAAAACCTGGTTTCCCTTGGCAACAGAAATCACAGCTCGATTCAAAGATAGTGTTCTGCATTTTGCCAGCGACCAGACATATGTAGCCGTTATTGCGTGGCTACCGGATCATATCCTGTATGGGAAGCCAGTCATACTCGATGTGTGGATTGATTCTGCGAGGAGCCTGGCTATCGCACGAGATAAACACTATCACAACCCACCCGACTATCTGGTCATTGAGCCCGAAGATACTACGGCGCGGACAGCCAACCTTCAACAGACAAATACCAATGGGTACAAATTCCAGGGGACGTTAGAGGAATTGCAGCAAGCTGAACGAGAAGTTCAACGCTGGGGCAAGACAGGTAAGGCCTATCAACCCACGCCTAGTTATCAAAGGAGGCTTAGAGGGTTATTGGGTCGCTATTCCTATCGACTCGATACAAACTTTGCGAAGATTGATCGAATCGAGCATCAAGGTCTTGAAGAATTCAAAACGCGAGTCTTGGCCTCCGAGATTCGTGGCCATACCGTCGCCTATTGGGCGAAGAACATACCTACAGATCTAACCGCATGACGGCAACGTGCTGACGAAGTCGGGTCACAGCAGCGGAAAATATATTTGCATTTGATTCAGTAGCCACACACGATCGTTTTAAGTTGTGCGACGCGATGGCGGCAGTACAAAGCCCGCCAAAGGGCTCCCACACCAAATCTCCCGGGTCAGAAGATATCGTGATTATTCGCTCCATAAGCTTAATGGGCTTCTGATTAAGGTGGAACGCCTTTGTGCCTCTCTTGATCCTTTCCTCGCCATTCACGGGCGGTTCCCGCCAAACGTTGGTGATCCCTATTGGGCAATAGAATTTTGAGCGTAGTTTTTCCCACTGCTCTCTTGAAACCGGCTGGTGGCCATCAGTCGAGAAATATGGCCTGCCCTGTTTCTGACCAAATTGGTTAGCATAGGCTGCAATTCTCTCAAAGGCCTCGCCAGGGGGAAAATACCACAGATGATCTTTCGTGAAGTATTTTCTCGTCGCGGCGTCCTTTACGCCGGCCGCTTCGTTCGTCTTTGAGAACGGTAATCCAGTTCTTTCCCATTCATACCTGAGCCAATCTCGCATGGAGAGTTGTTGGCCGTTCGCGTGAAATACTGGCCTTTTTACATATTGAACGCAGACCTCGGTGACAATGGGGAGTTTGCGAAGAGACTGAGTGTTAGAATTGCCAGCAACATGGGCTATGCCCTTATCCCAGATGTGGCACGCTCGATACTCCCAACCATACCTCGCTAGTACGGGATGAACGATGGCCCAACCAATCTCGGTGTTCCAGAACCAAAGGGTCGTTTGCGGCGTAGATCTTTCAGACCACTTGCGCACGTGGGGATCATACCATATGTCCAGGCTTTCGTACGTAGGTGGATCGCCGGGGAATCCACTGATGCCGTAAGCCCCATCCGATACAATAACTATGGGAGACCCCCATATATCATAACAGTTGAGTGCATCGTCATGATACAGGTGGATCGAGTGAGAGGATTCAGAGATGATCTGCATATGGGCAAGATGCATTCTAGGCAGTTTCAGGTTCTTGGGAGTGATAGTGGTTTCACGAAGTGTTACTGGGATTATATCGCCAACGTGCGAAAATCTCACATAGGGTGCCCATAAGGCTAATTCCCTTGATTTCGGATAGCTGTTCGATCTGTGCTAGCCCATACCTCGCTTTTCAGCAACATCACCAGTTCCTATGCCAGCACTAACACCTTGCACAGTAGTTTGAGAAGCTATCCAATGCAACCCGAACCCGCACGGCCTACAATTCGCCCAGCACCACGTAGGCGATATTGGTCGCGTGCGAGTTGATGCGCTTGAGGTCGTTCAACGTGTCCAGATGAATGGACGAGGTCTCGATGCTTTCCGGCAGGCCGGCGTGCAGGCGCGCGATGTGCGCCTGGCGCAGTTCGCGCTCAATCTGGTTGATGCGCGTCTTGTGGCGCAAGACCTTCTGCGCCAGTTCGATGTTCTGCGCGGTGAAGGCGGCCACCGCCAGCGTGTAGTTTTCGTTCACCTTCTCGAAGAGCTCCGCAATTTCCTTGCGCCCATCTTGCGAAAAGGACAGTTTCCCTTCGGCCTTCTTGCGCGCCAACAGCATCAGGCTCTTGCTGATGATGTCGCCGATGTGCTCCAGGTCGCTGGTCATGTAGATCAGGCCCATCTCCTGCCGCGTCAGTTCCGGCGACAGGTTGTGCTCGGCCAGATTGGTCAGGAAGCGCTTGATGGCCGTCTCCAGCGTGTCCACCTGATCGTCGCGCCGGATGATATCCTCGAGCACTTCCTCGTCGTTGCTGTCCAGCACCACCGCCGAATCCCGCACCATCGTCTGCACGACGTCAGCCATGCGCAGGGCTTCGCGCGTGGCCTGCCCGATCGCCAGCGCGGGGGTATCCAGCACGCGCTCGTCCAGATACCTCGGCGCGAAGATCTCTTCCTTCTCCAGTGTCTCCGGCACGATCTGGCGGATGAGCCAGGCGAAGGGACGCGCCAGCGGGAAGATGATGGCGGTGATGGCGAAGTTGAACAGGGTGTGCGCGTTGGCAATCTGGCGAGCCACGTCTGGCGCCGTCTGCCGCACCAGCGCGGCCAGCGGCTCCATGAACGGGAAGAAGATCAGCACGCCCACCACCTTAAACAGCGCGTGCGCCACCGCCACCCGCCGCGCTTCCTGCGGCGCGCCCAGCGATGAGAACAACGCCGTCGCGCTCGTGCCGACGTTGGCGCCGAAGATGATCGGCAGGGCCAGCGACAGCGGGATCAAGTCTTGCGTGGCAAAGGTAATCGCCAGCCCGATCGTGCCCGCGCTGGAATGGATGACCACCGTCAAAATCATCGCCAGCAAAAGCGTCATCAGCGAGTTGTTGGCGAGGCCGAGCAGGGCCTGCTGCACCAGCGGCTCGTGCTTGAGCGGCGCGGTGGAGTCGCCGATGAGTTTGATGGCGAGGAAGATGAAGCCGAAGCCGAGCAGCACCTGACCGAAATAGTTGTACTGCTTCTGGCGCGTGGCGATAATCAGCGGCACACCGACCGCCACCAACAACAGCGAGTACTGCGTGATGTTGAAGGCCAGCAACTGCACCGTGATCGTCGTGCCGATGTCCGCGCCGAGGATGACGCCGATGGTCTGTTCGAGGCTCATAAAGCCCGCGCTGACGAAGCCGACCAGCATCACCGTCGTGGCCGACGACGATTGCAGGAAGGCCGTGACCACCGCGCCGACCAGCACGCCCATCCAGCGCTTGCTCGTCAGCGTGCTCAACCAGTGGCGCAGGCGGGTTCCGGCGGCCTGTTGGAGGCCGTCGCTGGCGATACGCATGCCGTAGAGCAGCAGGGATGTGCCGCCGATGATGTTGAAGACAATTTGGTTAATATCCATGTTATAATATCAAGTACCCCCGCTCAAGCGCATCGTCCGGCACGCGGCGCGGCCATGTTGGCGAAGGCGTTGAACGTTGCGCACGATTTTATAACCGTTAGCGCGAAAGCGCAAGGCTAGATCAACAACCATCCCCGGCGATTACGAGGTAGGGGCGGGTCTTGCACCCGCCCGTGCGCGGGCAGGGGCAAGCCCTGTCTCTACGGACGCCCACGCGAATAAGGGTCTGGGGATTGGCGTGATCGAAAAGGAACTCACCCGATGAACTCAACCAAACGTATTGTCGTCGTCTTTGCGATCTTCCTCTTAGGCTCTGCCTTCCTGCCGTTTCTCGCTCTGCCCAATGAGCGCTTTGAGTGGCAGCACTACACGGCGGCCTATGACACGCCAACCTCCACGCCAACCGCCACCAGCACCCCCACCCGCACGCCGACGGCAACTGCAACCCCCACCAAGACCAAGACGCCCACGCCAACCGCTACGCCGACGAGCGTGCCCATTTCAGGGCTGGCCGCGACCAACAGCAGTCCGACGCTTCTGGGCGTCTTCACCGTATTCACGGCAACGGTGACGACCGGCACCAACATCGTCTATCACTGGAGCTTCGGTGATGGCGGGCTGGGCACCGGCGCCAGCGTGATTCACACCTACGCCGCCATTGGCGCGTACACGGCCATCGTCACCGCGACCAACAGCGTCAGCAACGCATCGGCGACCACGCCGGTGACGATCACCGACGCCCCTATCTCCGGCCTGACCGCCAGCAACAGCGGCCCGACCGTTCTGGGCGACGTGACGGCGTTCACCGCTGCCGTCTCGTTCGGCACGAACGTCAACTACGAATGGAACTTCGGCGATGGCGCCACCGGCAATGGCGCGGCCGTGTCGCATATTTACGCCGCGCTGGGCAAATACACGGCGGTCGTCGCCGCCACCAATAGCGCGAACAGCGCAACCACCGCGACCGTGGTGGATGTGACCGATGTGCCGATTGCGGGCTTGAGCGCCGCCTATAGCACCCCCGCGGTGGTCGGCACATTCACCGTCTTCACAGCCACGATTACCAGCGGCACCAATGTGATCTTTCACTGGGATTTTGGCGATGGCGTGACGGGCAGTGGCGCGGTAACGGTTCACGATTACGTCTCGATCGGCGCCTTCACGGCTACCCTCACTGCGACCAACACTGCGAACACCGTTTTGGCGACTACCATCGTCACCACCACCCACGCCATCGCCTTCACGGAATTCGCGATCCCGACGGCCAAAAGCCAGCCGCGCGACATCACGGTTGGGCCCGACGGCGCGCTCTGGTTCACCGAGCAGGCCGGCAATAAGATCGCGCAGATGACAACCGATGGCGTCATCACCGAATACACCCTGCCGAATCCCGCCAGCGCGCCCGGCCGCCTCACGCTCGGTCCCGATGGCGCGCTCTGGTTCACCGAGAACGTCGGCAACCGCATCGGCCGCATCACCACCGATGGCGTCATCACCGAATACGACGTCCCGACCGCCGCCAGTGCGCCATCGGGCATCACGCTGGGGATAGACGGCGCGCTCTGGTTCACCGAGAACGCGGGCAACAAAATCGGCCAGATTACGACCGGCGGCATCATCATCGAATACGCCCTGCCCAACGCGGCCAGCGGCCCCGCCGGCATCACCGTCGGCCCCGACGGCGCGTTGTGGTTCACTGAGAACGCCGGCAACCGCATCGGGCGTATCACCATCTTCGGCGTCATCCGCGAGTTCACCATCCCGACCAGCGGCTCGGGGCCGGTGGGCATCGTGATGGGCATAGACCGCGCGCTCTGGTTCACTGAAAATCTCGCCAATCAGATTGGCTGGCTGTCGAGCGACGGCAGTCTCTTTATCGAATACCCGTTGCTTTCCTACGCCAGCCCGGCGGGTATCACAACCAGCCCCGATGGCGCGCTCTGGTTCACGCAGTATAAAGCCGACATGATCGGCAAGATCACCACCTTTGGAGCGATCACCCAGTACCCGTTGCCCGTGCTCGGCAGTGGCCCCAGCGCAATCGTGTTTGGCCCGGACGGGGCGTTCTGGTTCACCGAGCAGGCCACGGGCAAGATTGGACGGCTCGGAAAGTAGTCTCCTATTCGAAGAGAGGGGGAAACGATGAGCACGTACAAGCGTATCGTCTTCGTTTTTGCGATCTTCCTATGTGGGTCTGCGTTTCTGCCGTTCGTCGCTCTGCCCAACGAACGGTTTGAGTGGCAGACTTATGCGGC
>JACQEC010000178.1 GCA_016200765.1 Chloroflexota bacterium
CACGCTCGACGACAAAGCTGTGCCTCTGATACAGCGCATGTTGGCGATGATCGGTTTCAGTGGCGCGGCCAATGATGTGTGTGGCGCCTACGGCGACTGACCATTCGACCAGACGGGTCAACAAAGCATCATCGAGGCGCGCGTCCCCGCGCTCCGGGTAAAACGAAGGGCCCCAGACATGGGCCTGAAGCGTTCCCTCGCGCCGGGTCACGAACATCGGCACGTAGGCCGCCAGTTGACCGCCCACTTCGGCGACAAAGATGTCACTCTGCCAATTGATGTGGTGACGGAGCCAGGTGCTATGCACGCCTTCGGCATCCATCGCCCACTGAGGCTGGTTTGTGAAGTCAGCCTCAGCGCCAAGCATGTGAACGACGGCTTCGATGTCTTCAAGCCGAAAGTGTCGGATGGTGGAGTGCGTAGAGTTCATATGTTCCGAGCGGTCCAGCCAGCGCGCACCGTACAAAAAACTGGCGAGACCCAATGGTCTCGCCAGCCTCTGCCCTCACTTTGCCAAACGTTAATTGGTGGCCGCTGGTGCCTGCTCTTGCACGACCGATTCGGGTACCGGTTGAGCGGTGCGGGACTCGGGCTTCAACAGGAGCTCGGCGCCGTCGCGGTCTGCGATCACGCGATCACCTGAAATGAATTTGCCTGAAAGCAGTCCTTCGGATAATGGGTCCTCAACCAGATTCTGAATAAGACGCTTCAGAGGGCGCGCGCCGAAGACAGGGTCATAACCCTTCTCAGCCAGCAGGTCTTTGGCGCCGTCGGTGGCGAATAGCGCGATGGCGTGTTCCTGAAGGCGCGGCGTCAGTTTCTTCAACTCCAATTCGACGATCTGTTTGATCTCCTCACGGTTCAGTGAGCTGAATACGACGATGCTATCCACACGGTTGAGGAATTCGGGCCGGAACATATCCTTCAGTTCTTTCAGCACCTTGTCCTTCATCTTGTCGTAGCGCGCCCGACTGGTTTGCGCTTCGCCCGCCTTGACCGCAAAGCCAAGCGTTGTCTCACGCTTAATCAAGTCTGCGCCGACGTTGGATGTCATGACGATAATGGTGTTGCGGAAGTCAACGCGCCGGCCCTTACCGTCGGTCAGGTGGCCGTCTTCCATGACTTGCAACAGCACGTTATAAGCATCCGGATGCGCCTTCTCAATCTCGTCGAGCAACACCACCGAGTAGGGGCGGCGGCGAACCAATTCGGTCAATTGGCCGCCCTCGTCGAAGCCGATGTAGCCGGGCGGGGCGCCAATCATGCGGCTGACCGTGTGCCGCTCTTGGTATTCTGACATATCGAGCTTGATAAGCGCCTGCTCGCTTCCGAACAGGAACTCGGCCAGCGCCTTGGCCATCTCTGATTTACCCACACCAGTTGGCCCTAGAAATATGAATGAGCCAATCGGGCGTTTGGGGTCCTTGAGTCCGGCACGCGCGCGGCGCACAGCCTTGGCGATTGCGGAGATCGCTTCCTCTTGGCCCACAATACGAGCATGCAGGTCGGTTTCCATGTTGAGCAGGCGCTGTGTCTCTTCACCGGCGATGCGTGTGACCGGGACGCCGGTCCACATGGCGACCACTTCGGCAATGTCTTCGGCCGTAACCACCGGCCCGGCTGTTTCGCCAGCGCGATCCCACGCCGCGCCCAGCGTCATCTGGTGGACATCATCGGGAATGTTCAATAATTCGGATGGCGGAAGATCGTCTTCCGGAAGCGCTACGGTATCAAGAGATTCCTTCTCACGGGCTAGCCGGGATACGTCGCTGAATGGGTCGTGGGTCTGCTTGAGTTGGCCCATGCCGCGATAGAGGCGCACACGCGCCGACGCCTCGTCTATCAGGTCAATGGCTTTGTCGGGCATGAAGCGGTCTGTGATGTAGCGCGCGGCCAGATTGGTGGCGCTGATAATCGCTTCGTCCGTAATTTTCAGGTTGTGGTGCGCCTCATAGCGCTCGCGCACGCCCTTCAGAATCTGAATGGTCTCTTCAATCGTCGGCTCTTCCACATAGACGGGCTGGAAGCGACGCTCAAGCGCCGGGTCGCTCTCGACGTACTTGCGGTATTCATCTAAAGTGGTTGCGCCGATACATTGCAATTCGCCGCGCCCGAGGGCCGGTTTGAGGATGTTGGCCGCGTCCACCGAGCTGCCGGCGGCACCCGCCCCGACCAGCATATGCAATTCGTCAATGAACAAGATGCTCTTGGTTGACTTGATCTCATCAATCACGCGCTTCAGGCGCTCTTCAAACTGGCCGCGATAGATTGTGCCGGCTACCAGAGAGCCTACGTCGAGCATCAGCACGCGCTTGTTGAGCAGATTCTCCGGCACGTTGCCGTTGACAATGCGCTGCGCCAAGCCCTCGACGATGGCTGTCTTGCCGATGCCCGGCTCACCGATCAAAGCCGGATTGTTCTTGCGCCGGCGAGAAAGGATTTGGATTACCCGTTCAATCTCGCGGTTCCGTCCAATAATCGGATCAAGTTGGCCCTCAGCGGCTTGAGCCGTCACATCGCTGCCCAGTTGGTCCACCAGCGGCGTTTGCCCCTGCTTCTCTCCCTTGCCTGCTTTTTCAGTCGCGTAGGCAGGGGCTTCCTTCATCTGCTGTAACGCGAGATTCCGCAATTTGTCGAGACTGATACCTAACTGCTGAAGCACATCTGCGGCAATTCCGTCGCCCTCGCGCACCAACCCCAGCAAGAGATGCTCAGGCCCAATCGCATGGTGTCCCATGCGTCTCGCCTCGTCCACCGCCAATTCAATCACGCGCTTGGTGCGCGGCGTCA
>JACQEC010000179.1 GCA_016200765.1 Chloroflexota bacterium
GACGCGCCCGCCCGGCCCGGCGGACCGAAGTTCACAGTCGCCGCGCGACCAGACAAGGAAATCGAACGCTTCCGTATGCGGCTGATGCAAGCCGTAGCTCTGGAACTTGTCCAGAATGAAATCGCGCGCCGCGCGCCCGCTAGCTGATCCGGCGAAGCGCGAGCCAAAGTCGCACAACTTCTCCAGATTGGCGTACGTTTCCGCAGACGTCCACGCCTCACCGATCAGATACCGGTCGAGCACTTTCGCGGCGTGAAGTTCCGATTCCTTCAAGTTCATTGTGACTCCTCAATTGATGGAATCGCGCAGGCGCGGGAAAAGCCCTCGCTGGCGGGCGACGAGTGAGGAGAAACAGCCCGACACTCGACACCCGTCACCCGCCACGCTCCCGCGGCCGCGCTAATCGGTGTGCTGTGGGTCAAGCGCGTCGCGCAGGCCATCGCCAATGTAGTTAATGGCGATGACCGTCAGAAAAATCGCCAGACCGGGGAAGATCGCAGTCCAGGGAGCGTAGGTCATTTGCGCTTGCGCGTTCTTCAGCATGTTACCCCACGTCGCGGCCGGTGGCTGGACGCCAAAGCCCAGAAAACTCAATGTGGATTCAGTGATAATCGCCGCGCCTACGCGCAAGGTCGCCGAGACGATGATCGGGCTGGCCGCATTCGGCAGGATATGTCGCGCCATGATGCGGCGGCTGTGCGCGCCCGACATCCGCGCGGCCTCCACGAACTCCTTGGTCTTGAGCGCCAGAAACTGGCCGCGCACCAGCCTCGCCACGCCCATCCACGAGAGGATGCCGATAATCACGATAATCGGCAGGGGCCCGCCGCTAAGTTGGGGGTTGTTCGTGGTGCGCAGCAACTGCGCGAACAGGAGCAGGAGGAACAATTGCGGGATAGACAGCATGAAGTCTGTTCGCGACCCCGATCAACAGCGAGACACGCCCGCCATCCCACAGCCGCGTGAGGAGGTCGCGCCCCAGTTCATCGGTGCCGAAGATGTGCGCGGCGGAAGGCGGCTGGCGGATGATCTCCACGTGCGTTGTGCCAGCGTCGTAGGCGACCGCCCACGGCACCACGAGACAGCCGATGACTACCACCGCCAGCACCATCAGTCCGACGACAGCCGGCTTGTGCTTGCGAAAGCGCCGCCATACCAGTGCGCGCAACGTGTACGCGGGTCGCGCGCGCGCGTCCCAGTTGATAGGGGCAATGCCGGCGGTCAGTTGAACCTGTGCCATAGCATACGGGATCGGGCAGTTGACCTCACGACCTAGTTGAATCGAATGCGCGGGTCCAAAAACCCGTATACGATGTCAGTTATTAGACCGAAGAGCACGACGAGGGTCGCGCTCATGATCAGAATGCCCATCATCACCGCGTAGTCGCCGCGGTCAATGGAATTGAAGAACAACCGCCCCATGCCGGGCCACGAGAAGATCGTCTCTGTGATGAGCGCGCCGCCGAACAGGCCGGGGATCTCCAGGCCGATAATGGTCACGAGCGGGATGACGGCGTTCTTCAACGCATGATGGAAAACCACCGCGCGCTCGCGCAGGCCCTTGGCGTGTGCGGTGCGAATGTAGTCCTGATGCAGAACGTCCAACATGCCGGCGCGCATATAGCGGATGTGTGAGCCGAGACTGAAAAATATCAGTACGCCGGCTGGCAGGATCAGGTGTGTAATGCGGTCGGCGAGCGTCGGCTCAATACCCAATGTAACCATGCCGCCGCCGGGCAACAGCGGCCCGCCGGTCGTCGGGTTCTTCAGCATGACGTTAAAGACGATGATCAAGATCAAGCCAAGCCAGAAGATCGGGATGGACTGCCCCATAAAGGCGATGGTGGTCATGAGTGTGTCAAACCACGAATACTGGCGGATGGCCGAGGTGATGCCGAGCGGAATAGCAATGAGCAACGCGCCCACAAACGAAATCAGTGAAAGCGTAAGCGTATTCGGCAGTTTGTCGGTGATTTCGACCAGCGCGGGCCGGCGCGTGACCTGCGAGATGCCCAAATCTCCGCGCAGAACCGAGCCGAGCCAGTTCAGATACTGGATGTGCTTCGGCACATTCAGGCCGAGCTCCTCCTTCAGCCGCTCCAGGTCTTCTGCGCTGATGTTCGGGTTGTTTTCGTACGCGGCCATCGGCCCGCCCGGAATCAACTGCATCAGCATAAACACCGCGAAGCTGATCAGCACCAGCAATGGGATCGCCTGTATCACACGGCGGATGATGTAGTTCGTCATCGGAACGGCTGGCTGGTGGCGTGCGGCCTCCAGCGTTCACACGCAACATCAGAGGCCGCCGTTTACCTGCGAGCCGCGCCCGCTATTTCAGCGACCAGTTCGCCGCATCCCAGCCCACGTTGTCCCACACGTTGTTGGCGATGTTGCCCAGCACGCGGTCGCGGTACCCGTCAATCGCGAGCCGCTGGTACAGGTAGACCATGTTCGCCTGATCATAGGTCATCTGTGTCAACTGGCAGTAAAGCGCCTTGCGCTTGGCGATGTCCGGCTCGCCGGCCGCTTGCTTGATGATGTCGTCGGCCTTGGGGTCGGAGAAGCGCGTATAGTTCAGGCCGCCCTTGTTCTGCTCGGATGGGATCTGCCATGACGCCCACAGGTTCGTCATCTGGCTGTGCGGGTCAATGCCGGCGTTGGTGGTGTACATGATGATGTCGAAGTTGCCGTGGCGGCGCGGCGACCCGGCATCCCACGTGCCGATGACAACCGACGACGGCGCGTTTTCAATAAACAGTTCGACGCCAATGGCCTTCATGTCCTCGACGATCAACACCTGCGAGTCCTCGCGCAGTTTGTTGCCCGACGTGGTCGAATACTTCAAGCGCAGGCGCGTGCCATCTGGGGCCACCTTGGCGCCCTTCGATACGCGGATGCCATCAGCGCCTGCCACCCAGCCCGCCGCATCCAGCAATTTCTTGGCCTTGTCGGGGTCGTAGGGATAGGGCTGAATGTCCGTGCAATTGAAGTAGCCGGCGTTGAGCTCGCTGGTGCCGGGCTTGGCCTTGCCGAAGAGCAGTTTGTCAATAATCCGCTGTTTGTTGATGCCGTAGGCGATGGCCTGTCGCACTCGCACATCACTCAAAATCAGATGGGGTTTCTTGGGGTCAGACGGATCCTTGTTTTCGGCCATGTTAAAGAACAACCGCTCGCCGCCGATGCCGAGTGGAGAACTGACCTTGACCCCTGCCGCTTTCTCCAACTCGGGCAGGTCGGCTTCGGTCAGGTTCCACATGATGTCCACTTCGCCGCTGAACAACAACTGGCGCGCGACCTCGCTGGATGG
>JACQEC010000180.1 GCA_016200765.1 Chloroflexota bacterium
CCCGAAGCCGGGCAGTGGCTCACGGCGAACGTCTTTCGCCGCGGCGCGGAGGCCGACTGGAACGAGTCGTTGCGCCGCGCCACCGGCGAACCGCTGACCGCCCAATATTTTGTGGACGAATTCGTGAGCCCATGACAACTTCAGCGCTTTCCTCAACCCGTCCACGCATGACGACCTTGCAACAGGCCATGCTAAGTTTCTATTGGTTTGCGGTGGGCGTGCATTGGTCGGCGATTTTGATTGTGCTGGCCCCGACACAGGTCTTGCAGATGGTGGGCGACGCCCGCAAGGGCGAGACGCTGGGCAATGTGGTGTTGTTCGGCGCGTTTATTTCGATGGTGGTCGCGCCCGTTTTCGGCGCGTGGAGCGACCGGGTCAAGACTCGTTGGGGGCGGCGCAGGCCGTTCGTCGTCGTCGGCACCCTGCTCAATGTTGTCGCGCTATTGGGCCTCGCCTACATCCCGCGTGACAACGATCCCTCGACCCTGCCGCTGTATATCGTCGTGTTTGCGGCGGTCAATCTCTTCAACAATCTGGCGACCGCGCCATTCTCCGCCCTCATCCCCGACGTTGTCCCGGAAGACCAGCGCGGCGCGGCATCGGGCTGGTTCGGGCTGATGAACGTGCTGGGCAATTTTGTGGGCGGGCTAACCGGCATTCTGCTCGGCGTGATTGGCGGCGTGGCGGGCGCGTACTGGCTGATCATTGTGGTCATGCTGGTTGCCATGGTTGTGACGATGGTGAGCGTCCATGAGCCGCCGTCACCGGCGGTGCCGCCCTTCCGGTGGGGAGAGTTCTTGCGGGGGCTATACCGGCCGCTAGTTGAGGCGCACAACTTCCGCTGGGTTTTCCTGACGCGCTTTTTGGTCACGCTGGGCATCTTCACGGTGCAAGAGTTTCTGTTATTCTTTATGAAAGATGTGATCAAAGATTTCAGGTTCTTTGGGATAACGCTGGCCTCGGACCCGCAAGGGGCTGTGACCTTCTTCGTTGTGGCGTTATTGTTCGGCGCGATTGCGGCCTCGCTGGTTTCCGGTATTCTCTCCGATCGGTATGGCCGGAAGCGCATGGTCTATCTGTCGGGCGCACTGCAGGGTCTGGTGGCCGCAGTCTTTATCTTCTACGGCAATTACACGTTGGCGTTGTTGATGGGGATTATTTTCGGGCTGGGCTATGGCGCGTACCAGTCGGTAGATTGGGCGTTGGCCAGTGATGTGTTGCCATCGGCGGATGACTACGCGAAAGATATGGGGGTATGGCATATTGCCTTTACGCTACCGCAGGTCATCGCGACGCCGATAGCCGGTCGCCTGCTCGACGCCTTCCAGCCGATCGGTCAGCAGAACGGATTGCCGACTTTGGGCTACTCGGTCATCTTTGCGCTGGCGGTTGTGTACTTCATGCTGGGCACCTATTTTGTGCATCGGATCAAAGGGGTGCGCTAGAGGTGGAGGAGATTGGCTATTGCCCGCGCCACCTCTGGCCGCGACATATTTTGTGAACGAATTTTAACTAGAGGAGTGTTCATGCCCAACCTGCTGACCGCCGCACAGATCGCCGAACTTCAGAAGTTCGCCACGCCGAGCATCTCGAACGGCATCGAGACCTTCAACATCCGCCCGCGCAATCAGGGCTTCATGTCGCCGGAGATTCGGTGTATGTTCCCGGAGATGCCGCCGATGGTCGGCTATGCCTTCACCGTCAAAATCCGCGCCGCCTATCAGGCCGAACAACCGCGCAACATGGGCGAATACCGCCGCGCGGTGCTGGCCGCGCCCGGCCCCAAGATCATCGTCGTTCAGGACCTGGATGATCCGGTCATCGGCTCGCTGTGGGGCGAGGTCAACGGCAACGTGCATAAGGCGCTGGGCGCGGTTGGCACGGTCACGAACGGCGGCGTGCGCGACCTGAACGAGGCGCGCGCGCTCGGCTTTCACTTCTTCGCCAAAGAGGTGCTGGTCTCGCACGCCTACGTGCATGTGGAAGACTGGGGCGCGCCCGTCGAGGTCGGCGGGCTGACCATCAAGCCGGGCGACCTCCTGCATGGCGACCTGCACGGCGTGATTCACATGCCAGACGAAATCGCCCACGACATCGCGGCTGCCACCGCCGAGGTCGAGCGCAAGGAGCGCATTGTGATCAACGCCTGCCAGTCGCCCGACTTCTCCATCGAAAAACTGGAAGCGGCGTTCAAGGAAATGAGAGGCTACTGATTTTGCGTTCTGATCTTCCGTTCAGGATCGTCCATGCTTCTCGCCGTTGATATTGGCAACTCGAACATCGTGCTGGGCCTGTACGATAACGACCGGCTGATGGACTCGTGGCGCGCGGCGACCGACTCGCGGCGCACCGCCGACGAGTACGCTGTGATGACCTACGACTTCCTTGCGCGGCGCGGCTACCGCACGGAGCAGGTGAACGACTGCATCATCTCCTCGGTCGTGCCCGCGCTGACGCCGGTCTTTCGCGAACTGTCCCAACGCTATTGGGAGCGCGAGCCGCTGGTGGTCAGCATGGACATCACGCTCGGCCTGCGCGTGCTGACGGACAACCCCGGCGAGGTGGGCGCCGACCGCATCGTGAACGCGGTGGCGGCCAAGCAACGCTATGGCACACCGGCCATCGTGATTGACTTCGGCACGGCCACCACCTTCGACGTGATTTCCCGCGACGGCGACTATATCGGCGGGGCGATTGCGCCGGGCGTCGGCATCTCTGCGGAGGCGCTGGCCGCGCGCACCGCGCGCCTGCACCGTATCGAGTTGACCTTCCCGCCGCGCGCCATCGGCACCAACACCGACGCCTCGATGCGCTCCGGCATCCTGTTCGGCTACGTCGGCATGGTCGAAGGCTTGACCCAGCGCATCCAGCGCGAACTGGGCGGCGGCGCGCGCGTGATCGGCACCGGCGGCCTGGCGCGCATCGTCTCGGCACAGACGAAGGTGATTGAGGTGGTTGACCAGAACCTGACCCTGGACGGCCTGCGGATTCTGTGGGAGCGCAACCGATGAATAACTTGCAGGGCAAGCATATTGTCCTCGGCGTGACCGGCAGTATCGCCGCGTACAAAGCTGTTGACCTTGCCAGCAAACTCACGCAGGCAGGCGCGGTGGTGGATGTCATCATGTCGCACGGCGCCACCGAGATGGTCACGCCGCTGTCGTTTCAGGTGATTACCCACCGCCCCGTGATCACGCAGGTCTTTTCCCCGCTGGCCGAAACCGAAATCGGGCATGTGACGCTGGCAAAGCAGGCTGACGTGTTCGTCATCGCGCCGGCCACGGCGCACGTCATTGCGCGGCTGGCTTTGGGGCTGGCCGACGACATGATTACGACCACCGCGCTCGCCACGCCCGCGCCCATGCTGATCGCGCCTGCGATGGAAAGCCACATGTTCGAGCACCCGGCCACACAACAGCACCTTGCCACCTTGCGCGCGCGCGGCGCGGCGGTGATGCAACCGGGAACAGGGCATCTGGCGTCGGGCGCGCAGGGGGTTGGCCGCCTGCCCGATCCCGCCGCCATCGTCGAGGCCATCCGGCAACTGCTGGGGCGCGGCGGCGACCTGCACGGGCGCCGCGTGGTCATCACGGCGGGCGGCACGCAGGAGGCGCTCGACCCGGTGCGCTACCTGACGAACCACTCCAGCGGCAAGATGGGCTTCCGGCTGGCCGAGGCCGCGCGCGACCGCGGCGCGGAGGCCGTCATCATTACCGCGCCCTCGGCTCAGCCCACCCCCTACGGCGTGCGGCGGGTGGATGTGGTCACGGGCTTGCAGATGCTTGACGCGGTCATGGCCGAGATCATAGAGGCCGACGCGCTGGTGATGGCGGCGGCGGTGGCGGATTACCGGCCAGCGCAGGCCTCCACGCAGAAGATCAAGAAAAGCGCGGAGGCCATGACGCTTGAACTGACGCGCAACCCGGACATTCTCAAAGAAGTGGCCGCCGCGCGCGCGCAGAGTGCGCTATTGCAGAACCTCGTGGTGGTCGGATTCGCGGCAGAAACGGAGAATTTGCTGGAGAACGGGCAGAAGAAGTTGATCGAGAAAAACCTCGATCTGGTGGTGGCCAACCCCGTGCCGGAATCGTTCGCCGGCGATGAGAGTCAGGCGACGTTCATCTACCGCGACCAGCCGCTGAAGCCGTTCGCCTTACAGCCCAAATCGCAGGTCGCCGATCGGGTATGGGATGTGGTGGCGGCGCGGTTGAGAGCATCAATCCAACGCTGATCCTGACCTTCGTGCTCAAACCTTTTTCCTCTCCCGTTCTGCCCCTTATCCTGTGGAGCCTGGTCGCTGCCGCCCTGCTGGGAATTCCGTTAGGTTTGCCCGCTCACGCGCAGGGTTCGGGGAGCAACCCTCTGCTTCCCACACCGCCGCCCACGCATACGCTCGTGGATACCCGCACCCCGACGGCCACGCCGACCGAAACGAGTACGCCGGGCTCGACCGGCACACGCACGCAGACACCGACGATTACGCCCACCGACCTGCCAACCGAAACGAGCACCCCCACACCGGTCAGGGTTCCGTTCATCACGACGACACCGGCGGCCACTTTGACGCCCACCTCAACCTCAACGCCGACTGCGACCGGCAGCCCGCCCACCGGCACCCCAACCGCCACCAGCAGCCCGGTCTCCACGGCAACGCCCTTTGCCGTCACGGTCGTGCTGGACGAGATCGTGCCAAACCCTAAAGATATGGACTGGAATCACGATGGCCTGAAAAATGGGGATGACCAGTGGATTAAGCTGTACAACGGCGGGGAGCGAGCCGTAGACTTGCGCGAGTGGTCTGTGCAGATCGTCACCGGCAGTCATACGACCGTGTTCACCATCACCGCGGTGACCATCGCTCCGCAGGGGTTTCTGACGCTGTTCAGGAGCCAGACCGGGCTAGACCTGCGCGGCGGGGAAGAGGTGCGTCTGATTTATCCCGACGGCACCGCCGCAGATGCCGTCGCCTACACCGCCATCGCGCCCGACCGGTCGTACGCGCGCTCGGTGGATGGTGGCGGCGTGTGGACGACGGTGTGTCTGCCCGCGCCCGACGCGCCCAATTGCCAGGCGTTGGCGCCGCCGCCCTCGCCGGAGCCACGCTTGCCCAACCTCTTGGGCCTTGCCCTGCTGGCGGGTGGAGTCGTGACGGCGTGCGTGGGCGGCGTGTTGGCCTGGTTTTACCTCATCGCCCCCAGGCGCAGAAAACAGCCGTAGCCTCAAAGAGACAGCCCCCTTGCGGGGGCTGTCTCTGGGTTGTTCAAGGCGCCGCTAGGGGCGCACGGCCGTGCGCCCCTACTTACGCGGCGGCTTGCGGCCTCGCTCCGGCCGTTCCGGCGCGGTGAAGAGCGATTGCAATGTCCGGCGCGCATAGTGCTTGAAGAAGCTGAAGCGCACATCAGGCCACAGAGACTTGGCCTCGCGCTCCTCCTCTTTGCTCAACCCATCGCGCGTAAATAGCGAGCGCACGTACAATTCGGCGAGGCGGACAATCAGGCGAGCCGCCAACGGGATTTGCGCCGCGAGCCGTTCGGCGAACTCGTACGGCGTGTATGACGCTTTAGGCGGCACCCCGGCCCAGCGCGCGTACCGCTGGAGGCCTTCGTACTCCGCTTCGAGAACGGTCATGCTGGCGATGTGACGCTGCCAGCCCACCGCGGCCGCCACCAAGCCGATGACCAATGCCGCCAGCCCCAGCAAGCCGAGATAGCCCACACCCGTAAAGGCCCCTTCCAGGCCGGACAGTGGGAACAAGCCCGAACTGCTGTCGTCCTGCAGGTCAAATTCCGCCAGAAAATCCCGGTCGCGCGGGTTAGGCACATTGCCGCCGGCGACATCCGATCCGGATGCGCTATCGTCGGACGTGTTGGCGCCCTCAATCCGCTCCAGTGGCGGCTTCGAGGCTGTCGGCTCAAATTGAATCCAGCCGTAGGTCGGGAAAAAGACTTCGACCCACGTGTGCGAGTCCGATTCGCGGATGCTGTAGACATCGTTCTCGCTGTCATATTCACCCAGCGCGTAGCCGGAAGCCACACGCGCCGGAATACCAAGCAGGCGCAACATCACGGCCATCGGCGATGCGTAATAGGTGCAATAACCCTGGCGGCTGGTGAAGAGGAGATAGTCCACCACGTCGCGGTCGGGTGGCGGCGGCTGGATAAACTCGTTGTAGGTGATCTGCTCGCGCAGGTATCTTTCAAGAGCCGATGCCTTGTCGAAGTTGTTCGCGGAGTCGCGGGTGATTCGTTCGGCAAGCGTCTTGACGCGCGCGGGCATGGCCGGCACCTGTAGATAGCGGTCGGTCACCCACGTCGGATAGGGGCCGTTGGCCTTGCGCAGGGATTTGATGTCGGCTTTGCTGACGAGCGAGAGGACGGTGTATTCATCGTTGGCGCGGGTGGGGACGGCGCTATTCGCCATCGAGGCCGTCAGTGGCGCCCCGTTGTCCGTGTTGGGGTCACGGTTCAGAAGCGCCACGATGGGGCGGCTCCAGGCGATCGGCTGCGGCACTCCAAACAACTGGGAGGTTGGATAGAAGACCTTAAACGTCTGCGTCACGACCTCGCGCAGGGCGAATCCGCTATTGCTCAACCGGCTGTCGGAGGCGCGCAGGGCGGCGGACACGCTGTCGGTGTTCTCCCAACCACGCCCGGTATACTTGTCATAGACCACCGCTTCCCAATAATGCACATTGGACGTGGAAGCGCGCGCTTCCATCATCGTCGTGCTGTTCAGATGGAGCGCGCCCCCCAACTGCAAGTTTGCCCCGAAGAAGCCGGCGCCGCTGGGCTCCGGCTTATAGTTGAGGGTCGCGAAAAGCTGCCCCCACTTTTCGCGCATGCCTTGCCACGGGCCTTCCAGACTCCGCACCGCTTCCTCGACCTGACCGTTGGTCGCCGCGGCGGGCAGTGCCTGCGCGAACAGAATCACGACGATAGAAAAGATCGCGCCGTCGCGCAGGAAATCCAGGCCGACGAGGCGGTTATAGCCGATGCGCGCGCGCTGCCACCAGCCTTCCTGCGCCGTCAGGTGCGCGCGCACAGCGTACAGCAGAGCGCAAAGGAGGTAAATGAAGAGGTAGACGTTGTGCGAGCCTTGCGCGTTGTAGATGTTGAGCACCAGCACCGCGCCGGCCGGCAGGATAACCGGCCAGGTCTCGTGGCGGCGGTAGGCGAACCAGGCCGCGAAGTAGCTGATGAGGAACAGCGCCAGCAGACATTCGATGAGAAAAACGAGGTTATCCGTGTTGGTATTGCCGACCAGCGCTTTGTTGAACCAGACGAGATAACGGCTACGCAGTTCGTCGAGTTTCTCATCCCAGGAGAGTTTGTCGGGCAGGAGCGAGCCGGCCAGAAAGGCGGCGCAGGCCACGCTAATAAGCCCGGCGGCGGGGTGCATGAACCATCCCTTCAGCCTCGACTTCGCCCCCAACAGACCATAGAGCAAGCCGGCAATCACCGCCCACTGCCCCAGCGAGAGTCCATCGGTCCACTGCGCGGCCTCGATAGACCAGGCGACAGCCAACAACATGCCCAGAATCAGGAGCAG
>JACQEC010000187.1 GCA_016200765.1 Chloroflexota bacterium
CGCCTTGTGCGGGCGAAGCCGCGCGTGGACATCACCGCGTTGCCAGACCGCCGCCGCACGCGCCGCTTCGCCCCTACACATACGATTGCGCCTTGTGCGGGCGAAGCCGCGCGTGGACATCACCGCGTTGCCAGACCGCCGCCGCACGCGCCGCTTCGCCCCTACACATACGATTGCGCCTTATGCGGGCGAAGCCGCGCGTGGACATCACCGCGTTGCCAGACCGCCGCCGCACGCGCCGCTTCGCCCCTACACATACGATTGCGCCTTATGCGGGCGAAGCCGCGCGTGGACATCGCCGTATTGCCAGACCGCCGCCGCACGCGCTGCTTCGCCCCTACGCGCCCCGCGTCTCCGATGATTCTGCGCAATGCCCACTTTGTGCCCTGCGCTGGATTTACGGCGACAATGGGATTACAATTGAGGGCGACAACGAGAGAAGGTGTCACAGGCTTTGAAAGGGGTACGCACAATGACCAAACTCCATGAACTGGCCGCGCTGGGTCAGGCTATCTGGTACGATTACATTCGCCGCTCGTTCATCCGATCGGGTGAACTGCAGGCGCTGGTCAATCAGGGGGTGCGCGGCGTCACCTCCAACCCGACCATCTTCGAGAGGGCTATCGCGGGCAGCAACGATTACGACGAAGACCTGCGCCGGCTGGTGGATCAGGGCCAGTCGGTCGCGCAGATTTATGAGGCGCTGACGATGGACGACATTCGCCGCGCCGCCGGAATCCTGCGCCCGTTCTACGACGCGAGCGGCGGCCACGATGGCTACGTCAGTCTGGAGGTCAGCCCGACGCTGGCGCACGACACCGGCGGCACGGTGGCCGAAGCGCGCCGCCTCTTTGCCGCGCTGGACTGCCCCAACGTGATGATCAAGGTGCCCGCCACGTCCGCCGGGCCCGCCGCCATCGAAACCCTGATCGGCGAAGGCATCAACGTCAACGTCACGCTCATCTTCTCCATTGCGCAGTATGAAGCGGTAGCCGAAGCCTACCTGCGCGGTTTGGAGAAGCGCGCCGACACCTCTAGCGGGGGCGGCGACCTGCGCCAGGTGGCGTCGGTGGCGTCGTTCTTCGTCAGCCGCGTGGATACGGCGACCGATCAGGCGCTGGATAAACTGGGCGATGCGGACCTCAAGGGCAAAGCCGCCATCGCCAACGCCAAAGCCGCCTATGCGCGCTTCTGCCAACTGTTCAGCGGCCCGCGCTGGCAGAGGCTGGCACTGCGCGGCGCGCAGGTCCAGCGCCCGCTCTGGGCCAGCACCGGCACCAAGAACCCGCATTACCCTGACACCCTTTACGTGGACAGCCTGATCGGCCCCGATACGGTCAACACGATACCACCAGCCACGCTGACCGCGTTTCTCGATCACGGCGTCGTAGCGCCCACTCTGGCCGCAGGGATGGACGAGGCGCAAGAGACGCTGGCGCGGCTCGCCATCGCCGGCGTTGATCTCAAGGCGATCACCGAGCAATTGCAGAAGGACGCCGTCGCCGCCTTCGCCCAGTCGTTTGAAACCCTCACCGCCAGCATCGGCGAGAAGCGACAGCGACTGCTCGCCCCCAAAGTCATTTTTGATTCCAGATTTTTGATTGATAATCAAAAATCAAAAATCTCAAATCAAGAATTGCCAACGCTTACCGGCTGGCCGCACATCACCTACGCGCTTGGCGCACACCAGCCACCGGTGGAGCGCGCGCTGGCGGACATCAAGGCTGACCAGATCATCAGCCGCATCTGGTCGCGCGATTACACAGTCTGGAAGCCGGAGCCTGCCGAGATTGCCAACCGCCTTGGCTGGCTGCACATCGCCGAGATGATGAGCGAGCACCTTCAGCCCCTACGCGCGCTGGCGGACTCTGCGCGCGCCGCCGGTTATACCCACGCGCTCCTGCTGGGCATGGGTGGCTCCAGCCTCGCGCCCGATCTGTTCCGCCGGACGTTTGGCGTGGCGGACGGCTACCTCGATTTAGCGGTGCTGGACAGCACCGACCCCGGCGCCGTGCTGGCCTATAGCGAGCGCCTCGACCCCAGGCGCACGCTCTACATCGTCTCGACCAAATCCGGCGGTACCGTCGAGACCTTCTCCTTCTTCCGCTACTTCTACCAACAGACGCTCGCCGCGCTCGGCGCAGAGGAAGCCGGACGGCACTTCGTCGCCATCACCGACCCCGGCAGTCAACTGGCCGAGGTCGCGGCGCAATACCGCTTCCGCGCCGCCTTGCTCAACGACCCCAATATCGGCGGGCGCTATTCCGCGCTCTCCACCTTCGGGCTGGCTCCGGCGGCGCTGATGGGCGTGGACGTGCCGCGCCTGCTTGAGCGCGCCCTGCGCGCCGCCAGCGCGTGCGAGCCGTGCGTCGCCGCGGCCGACAACCCCGGCGCGCGGCTCGGCGCGGCGATGGGCGAACTGGCCCAAGCCGGGCGCGACAAGATCACGTTTATCTTGTCGCCGGAACTGGCGGGCTTCGGTGATTGGGTTGAGCAACTGATCGCCGAAAGCACCGGCAAGGAAGGGCGCGGCATCCTGCCGGTGAGCGGCGAGCCGCTGGGCGCTCCGGCGGTGTATCGCGACGACCGCGTGTTTGTGCAGATCGCCTTAGAGGGCGACACGCGCGACGACACGGCGCTGGCCGCGCTCACAGCGGCCGGGCATCCGTTGATTCGTGTACGCCTGCAAAGCCCCTACGATCTGGGTGGCCAGCTCTTCCTCTGGGAGTTCGCGACGGCGGTGGCCGGCTGGCGGCTGGGCATCAACCCCTTCGACCAGCCCAACGTCGAGTCGGCCAAGGTCTTGACGCGGCAGATATTGGCCGCTAGTAGGGGCGAAGCCGCTCTCCCCTCTCCCATACCTGGGAGAGGGGTCGGGGGTGAGGCCGCGCCGGCCGTGCGATCCGGCGACATCGCCGTCTATGGCGACGTGCAGGCCGAAACCCCCGGTGATGCGCTCAAGGCGTTCTTGGAGCCCATCGCTCTCCCCTCTCCCATACTTGGGAGAGGGGCCGGGGGTGAGGCGCTTCGCCCCTACGTCGCCCTGCAAGCCTACATCCAGCCAACGCCGGAGACCGACGCCGCGCTCTACGCCCTGCGCGCGCGCATCCAGAGCGGCTGGCGCGTGGCGACGACTGTTGGCTATGGGCCGCGCTTCCTGCACTCGACCGGCCAACTGCACAAGGGCGATGGCGGCCACGGCTTCTTCATCCAGTTCACGGCGGATATGCCGCGCGACGCCGCAATCCCCGACGACGCCAGCGCGCCCGCATCGTCTATCAGTTTTGGGGTGCTGAAGACGGCGCAAGTGTTGGGCGACGGGCAGGCGCTGACGAACAGGGGCCGCCGCGTCATTCGCTTTCACCTCGGCGCGGACGCGCCCGGCGCACTGCGCCAACTGGCTGATGATCTGGTGTAGCGCGTTCAACGGATTGAGATAGCGGATGAACGGATTTAGGCGCTCGTCAGCGGTGATGACCATTCAGTCATCGTCTTGCAGGACACCTCACGACGACCAAGGTAAGGGCGAAGCCGCGCGCACGAATCACCGCGTGAACGAGCAGGCCACTCGCGCGCTGCTTCGCCCCAACCCGTTCATCCGTTGCGCCGCAGGCAATCCGTTGGACCGCTAACGCGCAACGTCTCTCTAGGAGGAAGGACACAATGGATATTGCGATGATTGGCCTCGGGCGGATGGGCGGGAATATGACGAGGCGACTCCTGCGGCACGGCCACCGCGTGGTCGCCTTTGACTTGAACGAAGCGTCTGTCCAGAGCGCCGAAAGCGAGGGGGCAGTGGGCGCGCGCGGCTGGGCGGAGGTGGCGCAGAAGTTGACCGCGCCGCGCGCCGTCTGGCTGATGGTGCCGTCCGGCGAGCCGACCGAGCAGACCATCAAGAGCCTGAGCGAAGTTCTCTCGCCCGGCGATACGTTGATTGACGGCGGCAACACCTATTATAAGGATGACCTGCGGCGCGCCGACGCGCTCAAGGCGCGCGGCCTGCATTATGTGGATGTGGGCACCAGCGGCGGCATCTGGGGGCTGGCCGAAGGCTACAGCCTGATGGTCGGCGGCGAGGCGGGGGTCGTCGAGCGCCTGCGCCCCATCTTTGAGGCGCTCGCGCCTGCGCCCGACAAAGGCTGGGGGCATGTCGGCCCGACCGGCGCCGGCCATTTTGTGAAGATGGTGCATAACGGCATCGAGTATGGGCTGATGCAGGCTTATGCCGAGGGCTTTGAAATCATGAAGAGCCGCCGGGAGATGAACCTCGACCTGCATCAGATCGCCGAAATCTGGCGCTATGGCAGTGTGGTGCGCTCGTGGCTGCTCGACCTGACCGCGCAGGCGCTGGACGGCGACCCGAACCTGACGCACATCAAGGGCTGGGTGGCCGACAGCGGCGAAGGGCGCTGGACGGTGGCCGACGCGATTGACCTGAACGTGCCTGCGCCGGTCATCACGCTCTCCCTGATGATGCGCTTCGTCAGCCGACTGGACGAGAGCTACGCAGCGAAATTGCTGGCGGCCATGCGCAACCAATTCGGCGGCCACGCGGTTAAAACGGAGTGACCTATGAATTCATTTGCCACGCGTGAACCGGTTGACGGCGCGACGCGCCCCACCACCATCGTCATCTTCGGCGCGTCGGGCGACCTGACCCAGCGCAAGTTGGTGCCCGCCCTGTATAACCAGTATCGCAAAGGGCGGCTGCCGGCGGTGACGCGCATCGTCGGTTACGCGCGCCGCCCCTATTCAGACGACGACTTCCGCGGCCGGATGCGCGAGGGGGTTGCGATGTTTGGCGGGGCGCCGCTGGAAGCGGCGGTCTGGGAGCAGTTTGCCGCGTGCCTGCACTATGCGCGCGGCGACCTGGATGTGGGCGGCGACTATCAGGCGCTGGCCTCAACCCTGACCGCGCTGGAGAACGGCCCGACCAACCGGCTCTACTACCTCGCCATTGCGCCGGAGCATTACGCGCCCGTGATCGCCTGTCTGGGCGCGGCGGGGCTGGCCGCCGAGGGCCAAGGCTGGCGGCGGGTCATCATTGAAAAACCGTTCGGGCGCGATCTGGCCTCGGCGTGCGCGCTCAATGACGTCGTCCACGCCGTCTTCCGCGAGCCGCAAGTCTATCGCATTGACCACTATTTGGGGAAGGAAACGGCGCAGAACATCTTGTTCTTCCGTTTCGCCAACAGCATCTTTGAGCCGCTTTGGAACCGCAACTACATAGACCACGTGCAGATCACCGTGGCCGAAGATGTGGATGTCGGCCATCGCGGCGGCTACTACGACCAGGCGGGCATCCTGCGCGACATGTTCCAGAACCACTTACTGCAACTGCTGGCGCTGGTGGCGATGGAGCCGCCGGTGAACTTCAGTGCCGACGCCGTGCGCAACGAAAAGGTCAAAGTCTTTTCGGCCCTGCGCCCGATACCGCCGGAGGCGGTGAGCGACTACAGCCTGCGCGGGCAGTATGCGGGCTACCGGCAAACGACCGGCGTCGCGCCCGACTCGCAGACGGCGACCTATGCCGTCTTGCGCGTGCAGGTGGATAATTGGCGCTGGCAGGATGTGCCGTTCTACCTGCGTTCCGGCAAGGCGCTGGCCGCGAAGACCTCGGAGATCGTGATCCAATTTCGCCGCCCGCCGCACCTGCTGTTCGGGATGTCGTCCAGCACCCAACTCACGCCCAACATCCTGACGCTGGTCATCCAACCCGACGAGGGTATGCACCTGCGCTTTGAAACCAAGGTGCCCGATGCGGCGCGGCTCACGCGCTCGGTGGACATGGAGTTCCACTACCGGGGGGAGTTCGGCGATGGCCCTCTGCCGGAGGCTTATGAGCGGCTGCTGTTGGACGCGCTCTTGGGCGATGCGCCGCTGTTCATCCGCAGTGACGAAATCGAGAAGGCGTGGCAGTTCATTGACCCCATCATACAGGGCTGGGAATCACCAGCGGCGGCCCCGCTGTTGATCTACCCGCCGGGCAGTTGGGGGCCGCCGGAGGCCGATGCGTTCCTCGCGGCGAGCGGGCGCGCGTGGCTGACGCACAACGGGTTTCATGCCGGGGCATGAGCGCGGTTCGCGTCTATCCGGATGCGGCGGCTCTGGCGCGCGCGGCGGCGGAGCAAATCGCCGCCATCGCCGGTGAAGCCATCGCCACCGGCGGCCGATTCAGCATCGCCCTGTCCGGCGGCTCAACGCCGCGCGCGGTCTATACTCTGCTGGCGAGCGCGGCCTTCGCCGGGCGGGTGGATTGGGCGCGCGCGCATCTCTTCTTTGGCGACGAGCGCTGTGTGCCGCCCGATCACGCGGACAGCAACTACCGCATGGCCTCTGAAACACTGCTCAACCACATCGCCGCGCCACCCGATCAGGTTCACCGCATCCGCGGTGAGCTAAGCCCGCCCACAGCCGCCGCCGAGTACGAGCAGGTCTTGCGCGAGTTTGTTGTGGGATCAGCCGCGCCGCGCCTCGACCTGATCCTGCTGGGGATGGGCGCCGACGGGCACACAGCCTCGCTCTTTCCGGGCGCAGCGGCCCTGCGCGAGACGGAACGCTGGGTGGTTGCGGTGGAGCACACCCAGCCGCCCCCGCCGTTGGTCGCGCGCGTGACGATCACGCCGCCGGTCCTCGCCGCCGCCGCGCACGTCGTCTTCCTCGTCTCCGGCGCGGATAAGGCCGAGCGCCTGCGGCTGGTCTTAACCGGCCCTGACCAGCCCGATATCCTGCCGGCGCAGCTGGCCCGGCCCAGCAACGGGACGCTGTTGTGGCTAGTGGATGCGCCCGCCGCGTCAAGCTTGGGTGGAGAGAATCAAGGGGCCTAGTTCAGCGAGACCGGCGCGCCCCGGCGGACGTCTTCAACCGTCGCGGGCGATGGCTCTAATCGAGTGGTGATCGCCTCGCTGGAGCACTGTTCGATGCACTCCCCACAATCGAGACAGCGGTCGGGGTCGGCTACGGCGGCGACGAATTGCGGGCGCGCGCCGCCGATGGCTTTGTCTGCCGCGGGGGTGACAGAGGATTCAGACCCTACAGGGGTGACATTCATCGGGTGATCCTTTCGGCGGCGCGCCGTATGGGAAAGCGAACGCTAGATCAAATGCCTATTGCACGATGACTTTCCCAACCATGCCCAACTCCTTATGCCCGGGGATATCACATACAAGGGTATAAGTGCCGGGCGCGGCGGGCGCGGCAAATTCGAGGCTTTTGGTCTCTCCGTTCTTGACGGTCAGCGTTTGCGACAGTTCTTTGCCGCTGGCATCCTTCAATAACCAGGTGTGGTCTATCGCGCCCTTGTTCGTCATCGTCAATTTGATTTTCTGCCCCGCCTTCAAGGTCAGGTCTGCCGGCTCGAACTTGAAATCGGTAGCGGTCACTTTGAATTCGGTCGGATTGCTAGCAGTTGCCGCCGGAGCGCCGCACGCGGTTAACAGCCAGATGATGACTATCAGTCCTGTGAACGAGATTACAACAGTCTTCCCCTTCATCTTCAATTCCCTCCTCTTGGTAGTAAGAATACGTTATCCGTTAAGCCGGTGTGTCCACGCCTATTCAAACAGGTCAAAGTAAAGTTGCAGGGTTGTCTGCTTGCCGGCGGTGTTGATCACGATGTTCACCTGATATTCGCCCGGCATCGCAAACTGCACCGGCAACAGGTAATGGCCGCCGCTTGAGCGCAGGGCGATCGTCTTGGACTGCCCGTGATCCATGTAGCGCATCTGCGTGACGGCCTGCACGTCCGCATCGTCTATCGGGTTGGCCGTCGTGGTGTGATACAATTGTACGTCAATCTCGCGTTGTCCCCGTTGCCCGGCTGACCGGTTGACCGTGACGCTGGCGAGCACGTCGCCTGTGAGCGCGATCTCTGCGCCCGGCTGGAACGGCTGGGTGATGCCGCCGAGCGCCCACTGCAAGTTATCATTCCCACCCACAGCCTGCTCAGTGGGCGAAGCAACGCCGGCCAGGCCCTCGCCCAACCATGGGAACAGAGGCTCCGCCGCGCTGGCGGCTCCATACGCGAACAGGCCGAGCATCAGCGCCGCGCCCAGTATCGCCATTGCGGAGCGCCGGGCTCTGGTCCCGCGCGCGGCGGCGGTACTCATCAGGGCGATCAGCGCGGCGACCCCCAAGCCTTCACAGGCTTTGGTCGCGATGCCGTAGAGGTCAATTTCTTCAATATCGTGCGTGAAGGGCGCAGGCCACAGGCGTGTCACCCCGTAGAGCGTGATCAGACTGCCCGCCAGCAAGACGCCCACGCGCATCAATCGAACGGAGGGTCTGCGCCAGAAGGCGATGCCCCACAGCACCTGCGCCGCGCCCGACAGAAGATGAAACCACCCGTGCGCGGGCGCATGAGCGCCGTGCAGAGGGGCAATCAGCAAATGGATGGCCCCGGCGGCGATAATGAAGGCCGCCGCGCTCCCCACCAGCCCCTGCGCCTTCGCCTGCGCGCCGGCTGGCACGCCATCTGGCACGCGCGGGGATAGGCCCCGCTGGTTGAACTCCATGTTGAAGAATTGCACTGTCACGATCTCCCCCTCCCATCTCGTCAACTTAACGGCAGGTGCTGGTACAACCATCCGCTCACGACGTGAAAGTTGCCGGTTGCCATCGTGAGGCCGAAGAACAACATCACCCCGGCCGATACCAGACCGATGACCGGCGCGATGCGCTGTAACTTGACCGCCAGCGGCATGATCCATGAGAGACTGAGCGCGGCCAGCAGGAACGGGAGCGCCAGGCCGAGCGAAAAGAGGAACATCGCTAGGCCGCCGAGCCAGGCCGAGCCTAGCAAGCCGGTGTACACGAGCAGGGTCGCCAGAATCGCGCCGCCAAAGCAGGCGAGACAGCCCGTCGCAATCGCAAAGCCGCTGACGAACGTCTCGACGAATGGCAATCGCTGACTCTGCCGCACGGCCGCAGGCAACGGCAAACGGCACACCAGCGGCGCGCGCGCGCGATAAGCCACGACACCCGCCATCACAATCATCAGCACCCCGGCGGCCATAGCCATCGGCCCCGTCGGCGTGAGCAGTCCGCTCGCCGCGAGCGCCTGCCCCATGCCGCCCATCAGCGCGCCGCCCGCCGTATAGGGAATCGTGAAGCCGAGGACGAAGAGCACCGCGGTGACGAGCACGCGGCGCCGCTCAACCGTCGTGCGCGTTGCATCCATGCTCACGCCCGCGAGCGTCGGCAGGTAGAACGCGGTCAGTTGTAACAAACAGGGCGAAATGGCCGCGAGCAGTCCCGCGCCGAGCGAGAGCAGGAGGCCCAGGCTCAAGCCGCGCGGCTGTTCCACACTCTGCGGATAGTCAATCGGCGTGTTCCAGGCGAGCGTGTCGCGCACGCCCGGCTTTGTTTCGGGCAACAGTAACTCGAAGTTGTGGTTGCCGTTCAGCGCTCCGGCCGCGACATTTCCATAGATGAGCACGGTCGTGCGATGGTGCACGGCATCGGCCAACACCCGCGCCTCGCTCGGCACGTAGACGCCACTGCCGTCCACGCGCAGGATGGGCGCGAAGTGATGCGGCAGATCGCCGTAGTGCACCGTCTCATTGGCGACGAACACCAGAGAGCGGTTTGCGCCGTAAGCCGCGGCATCGCTCGCGCGATTGGTCAGGCGGAAAAACTCTGGCGTGGTCAAGATCACGTCCACCGCCGTGCCGTCGCTGGCGAAACCCGAGCGCGTCAGGCTCTTGGTCAGTTCGGCGGCCTGCGTGGTGCGCAGGCTCGCCGTCGTCGCCTGCGCTTCGCGGCCGCCGGTCTTGACGACGGCCAGCCAGCCCAGCGCGACCACCGCGCCGATGGCAATCAGCGCGATGAACCACCCCCAGCGCAACAGCGGACGGGTCGCGAAGGCGTTCAGCGACAGACGATTGGGTTGCAACATGGTATCCCTCCCACTAGACTTGGATAGACCTGACAGGTCTCCGAGACCTGTCAGGTCTGACAACAGGCTTACTTCACATCCACTGTGAACGCCATCTGCGGATGGTACGCGCACACGACCTTGAACGTGATTGGAGCGCTGGGCGCGGTCCACTCGTAACTGGCGGTCTTGCCCGCGGGAAGGTCGGGGCTAAGGAAATTCAAGCCCTCGCCGATGCCGACCAGGTTGTGCTTCTCGTCGTCGCCGTTCGCGAAGTTGAAGCGCACCTTCTCGCCCGGCTTCAGTTCAACTTTGGCGATGTCCCACGCGATCTGGCTCGACTTGATGTTGATGACGCGCGCATCGCCGGTCGGGTTGCTCGGCGGCGCCGGTTTTGCCTCTGGCGGCTTCACGCTGATGGTCAGCGTTGGGTTAGCCGCCTTGTTCGTCGTCGCCTTCAGCTCGCCCGACGCCGGCGCGGTCCAGCGCACTTCCTGGCTGTCGCCCGGGTTCAGCGAGATTTCCTTGATGCCCATGTCGTCGCTCTTGAAGGTGATCTTGCCGGCGCTCGTGCCCGCCACATGCTTGATGGTGATGCGCACGGCCTGCCCCGCGACCACATTCATGCTTTTCTGCAGGAAGCCGTTGCCGTTCAGCGCAATTTGCAGGGACGGCTCGGAGATGTACTTCTTCTGCGCGGCGAGCGCGCTGCCATGCATGTAGATGGCGTGCTCGGCGTTCGAGGTATACCAAACCTCTTTGCCGTCGGGACTGAGCAGCGCGTGGTCGGTCGTCTCTCCGATGTTGACCACGTCGGCTACGCCCATCGTCTGCAAGTCAATGATGGTGCTGGTGTGCCCGTGCTGGTTGTAGCCCGGCCCTTCACCTTTGTCGGCGGTGTAGACGCGCGTCTGGTCGTACGAAAGACGCGCGCCCCAGGGGCCCGGGCCCGTCTGCACTTCGCCGTCAATCTTCATCGTTTCGAGATTGACCTTGTAGAC
>JACQEC010000188.1 GCA_016200765.1 Chloroflexota bacterium
GTGCGAATGATACAACACAATCGTACCGGAGGCTTCAAAAGCGCAGGTGTGCATGCCCAATTCTTCGCGCGAAATTCGGCCGATGCACTCCTGATTTTTCGACAGTCGATACCGCAAATTTCGCGCGAAATTTAGGTCTTAGAGTAAAAGAGAAGGGTGTCATTTGCTCGCACGTACCCCTTTGTCTTCATATTGTGCGCGTTGGTTCTCTGCCAGATAATTTCATTCACAAACCTATCCGGCCCAAAAATCGTATCGAGTACAATCTTCAGGTAATGGCTCGCCGTCGGGTCACAGTGCAAGTACAAACTGCCGGTCGGCTTCAGCACGCGGTGCAACTCCACCAGCCGCGCCGCCATCATCACCAGATACGCCATCATCTGGTTCGCGCCCACAAAGCCATAGAGCGCGTTGACCATCGCCCCGACCCGTTCCGGCGCGTCCGTCACCAGCGCCTCAAACGTGTGCTGGGCTTCCTCCGTCCAATGCCATGCGTCGTCGAACGCCTCAATCTGCGCCTCCGACTCGTGCCCGCTCTCATCCTTGAACAGCACGTTATACGACCGGCTCGAATTGAACGGCGGGTCGAGATAGATCAAATCCACCGACTCGTCGGCGATGTGTTCGCGCAAGATCGGCAGGTTATCGCCATAGAACAACGTGTTCTGCGTGATCGCTTTGGGTGGCATCGCTCCGGCTCCATGCTCATGCGGTCGTTTGCTTTGCAATAGCGTACAGCCTACCACAACCATTGGCAATCTGCAATCGCCGACCAAAAAAGCGGTGCCGCAGGGGCGAAGCCATCTCCTCGCCACCAATACGGAGATGGCTTCGGCGGAATCAGGTGAGACGGACGCCACCTCGCCATGACGCCCAACGAATCTGCGCTATACCCGCCGCGCTAGGGCTCCTCAAAAGTCCCTTGACCAGTTAGCAGGATTCCGTTCCTCGCTCGTGGCGGATAGCCATATCCGCCACTGAGGGCCGCTGGATTTGCGACCAGCGGGAGTCCAGCGGGAGCGAACTTCGTCACTAACGACTTTTGAGGGGCCCTGCCGCCGCGCGCCGGTGACTCGACGGTTTGACATCCTGATGACAGCGAAGTACACTCATCGAACTAACCCTACACGGAGGAAAACCGATGACGACGATAATCGCTGTACACGAGGTTGAGAATGGCGAGCACTGGGCGCAAGCTTGGCATCAAGGGGCAGGGAGCCGGCATGAACTGGTGGCCAAGATTGGTGCCACGGCCCGCACCTTTCGTGATCCTCAGAATCCGAATTTGACAGCGCTCCTCTTTGAGGTGCCAGATATGATGCAGTTCCAAGCCTTGATGCAATCCGACGAGGCGAGCAAAGGCATGGGAGAGGACGGCGTGAAGCGGGAGACGCTCCGGCTTTTGAGCGAGTTCACGCCGTAGGGCGAATCCCGATTGAGTTTACGGTGTAAGCCGACCCTAAGGGCCTTGAAGGCCCTTAGGGTCGGCCGTAAATTGATACCATCCACGACCGCTTAAAGTCACCGACGATTCTGCGGTATACCCGCCGCGCGCGGATTCGTTGACACCCCCTATCCGTTATGGGATAATACGCATGGGCCGCACAGCCACGACCTGTCAAGGATGCCATGCGATTATTCGATTACCCGCGCCCACCCGGCGACACGGGCATCGGTTTCCATTACTTCCCCGATATGGGGCATTACCGCCATGAAGATTTCTCCCGCTGGATGCCTATCCTCAAGAGTCTGGGCGTCTCATGGCTGACCCTGCTGGCGCCGCTCGACCAGCCGATAGCGGAAACGTTCGTCAAGGGCTTGCAAGATGGCGGCGTCGAGCCGCTCATCCGCATCTACTCCCCCGGCATCACCCCGCTTGACCAGACGGCGCTGGGCCAACTGGCGCAAACCTACGCCCGCTGGGGCGCGCACTACCTGACGGTCTACGACCAGCCGAACCTCGCCGAATCGTGGACCGGCTTCAAGATGGAAGCCCTGCCCGACCGCTTTATGGGCTTGCTCCTGCCGTGCCTGAACACGCTGGCCGCGGTGGAGGGCATCATCCCGGTCTTCACCCCGCTCGCGTGCCCCGGCAACTATTGGGACACCGAGTTCTTGCGCACCTGCCTTGACCTGATTGTCCTGCGCGGGCGCAAGGCGCTCTTTGAGCGGCTGGCGGTCGGCATGCACAACTTCGCGGCTAACAGGCCGCTCGGCTGGGGGCGCGGCGGCCCGTCGCAATGGCCGCAGGCCAAGCCCTATCACACGCCGCCCGGCTCGGAAGACCAGACGGGCTTTCGCCTCTTTGAGTGGTACGACGCGCTCATCCGCGCGCGGGTGGGCCGCTCACTGCCCCTGCTCGCCTGCGCCAACGGCTCACGCTACGACTCGAACGAAGCCCACGAGTTCCCGCGCGTGGACGAGACCTTGCACGCCGCGCGCCACGGTGAGATGACACGCGCGCTGATGAATCGCGGCGCGCCGGATTACGTGTTCAACAACGCCTTCTGGCTCTTGAGCGCAGACGATGAAAGCCCCTACACCGGCGACCGCTGGTTCTACCCCGATGGCTCGGCGCGGCTGGCGCAGTCGGTGGCCGCGCTCAAAGCGCTCCCCCACACCGCGCGCGCCATTGATTTGACGCTGGAACTGCCGGCCACGATCCGCGTGCTGATGGACGACAACGCGACCGTGCGCGAGATAGATTTCGAGGACTATCTCAAGGGCGTGGTGCCGTCAGAGATCGGCCCGGAAGCGCCCATCGAAGCGCAGAAGGCGCAGGCGGTCGCCGCGCGGTGTTATGCCGCGCTCGCCAAGCGGCATCGCGAGCGGGGCGCAGACATCTGCACGACCACCCACTGTCAGGTCTGGCGCGAGCGGCGCTGGCCGCAGTCGGATGAGGCCGTGGAGAGCACGCGCGGCATTGCCGTCACCGATCAGGGCGCGATTATCCGGGCGTATTACTTTGCCCGCTGTGACGGGCAGGCCACGCGCGACAGCGAGCACGCACTGCACAGCCTCGATGGCTATCGAACCTGCGAGGAGCGCGGTTGGGGCGTCGTGCCCACCTGTCGCGCGGTTCCTTGCACCGGGCACGCGCCGCACACCGGCGACTGCGGTTTCTACGGGCACGGCGTGGGCCTCTGCCAGACCGGCGCGAGCGATCTGGCGCGCCGGGGGCTGGGCTTCGTGGACATCTTGACCCACTACTACACCGGCGCGCTGGTGATGAGCCTGTCCAGGCCGCCGACAACCCCACCCGCCGCGTCGCGCCCTGAGCCTGTCGAAGGGCCGCCAGAGCCACAACCTGAAACGCCGCCCGCGCCGCGCCCTGCGCCTGTCAAAGAGCCGCCCGCCACCCCTGCGCCGACGCCGCCGCCCGACGCGCCGGTGGTGAGCCACTGGCAGATGGAGGCGCGGCGGAGCGCCGGTCCGCGCGCGATTGCCGGAGCGTTTCCGCGCGCGGAGATGAGCATCACCATCGGCGACGCGAGCGGACACAGCGTCACGCTGGCGAGCGGCAGTAAACCGCAGTATGGGAGCGGCGGGTTTGAACTGCCGGTCTGGAGCGATGGACTCTACACGGTTCAATTCGACGGCGAGAGTTTTCAGGTCGAGGTCGCCAATAACTTTGTCTTCTTGACCTTCCACGCCGCAGGCGGCCCTTCGACAGGCTCAGGACACGACGCGCGGGAATACCAGATCGTCAGCGCGCTGATGGACGCGCCGCGCGCGCAAGAGTGGCTCGACCACCTTACCGCCGACGCCTCTTTGACCGGCCAGCTCGCGCTGGAGACGCTCGGCGCCGGAGCGCCGGGCGGCCCGGCTTGGGGCGTCTACATTGAGCGCAAGGCCGGTGTGCGCGCGCTGGCGGGCAGTCTGCCGCGACCGGGTATCACGGTTCGCGTGACCTCCGCGGCCGGGCAGGCGGTGGAGGTGGTGAGCGGCAGTAAGCCGGAGCATGGCGCGGGAGGCTTTGAGGTGCTGTGCTGGCAGGACGGGAACTTCACAGTCGCCTTTCTCGACCAGCACTTTGTCGTTCCGGTGAACGGCAGTTTCACCCGCGCGGACTTCGTCGAGTTGAAGAACGGCGGCACGCGGCTGGCCAGCGGCCTGCTCACCCGCGACGAGGCCGAGCGCCGCCTCGCCGACCTGCAAGCCGTCGAGATGGTCCGCGACCTGTTCGGCATCGAGAAAAAGGAATAACGTGCCCGAACTGCCCGAAGTCGAGACCCTCGTCCGCCGCCTGCGCCCGGCGCTGGTGGGACAGCGGATTGAGCGCGCCGAGGTGCGCTGGGCGCGCACCATCGCAGAACCTTCGGTGGAGACGTTCAAGCGGCGCGTGCGGGACCAAACATTCGTCGCGGTTGAGCGGCGCGCCAAATACCTGCTCTTCCGGTTGTCGGGCGGCGACACGCTGGCCGCACACCTGCGCATGACCGGCGACTTCGCCCTGTGCTCAAGCGACACTCCCCGCGATCCCTACGAGCGGGTGCGCTTTCACCTGTCGAACGGCGGCGTTGGTCAGGTAGACCCGAAGGGTTTCAAAAACCCTTCGGGTCTGCTGTTCACCGACACGCGCAAATTCGGACGCATCACGCTGACGCGCGAGCCGGACGCCCTGCTCGGCCATCTGGGGCCGGAGCCGCTGGCGCGGGCGTTCACGCCGCTTGTCTTGCAGAAGATTTTGCAAGACCGCGCCGCGCCGATCAAACCGTTCCTGTTGAATCAGGAACACATCGCGGGGCTGGGCAACATCTACGCCGACGAGGCCCTGCATTATGCCGGAGTCCATCCGCAACGCCCTGCCGGGTCGCTGTCGGCGGACGAAATCCGTCAGTTGCACGAGGGCATCCGCGCCGTCCTGCGCAAGGGCATCCGTCTAGGCGGCTCAACCTTATCGGATGGCCGCTTCCGCGACCCGTTTGGCCGGCCGGGGCGGATGCAAAACGAGTTCGTGGTCTATCACGACCCGCGCCGCAAGCAAAAAACATGCCCGCGCTGTGGCACGCGCATCGCGCAGATGGTCATTGCTCAGCGTAGCGCGCACTTTTGTCCGGGTTGCCAGCGATGAATCTACAACTGATTCTCTTAATAGCCGGGGTTGTGGCGCTCATCAGTTTTGGGCTCTGGTGGATTGTGCGCGCGCCCGCGCGGAGTGGCCGTGGCGCGGGTACGGGCGACCGGCGGCTCGCCCAGCAGGCCGACGCGCCGCTTGAGCTCCTGCGCGTCGAGTTCGACCCGGCGTCGGGCGACCGCGAGGATGCTCTGCGCGTCTGGATCACCGGCCGCCGCATCGCGCGGGTGGACGATATCGCCGACGACGACCTGCGCGAGCCTCTGCGCCGCCTGTTGCAGTGGCTTGTGCCTGCCCCCCTTGCGCCGGGGACATCCAAAACGGCAGATGTAGGGGCGGGTGCAAGACCTGCCCCGCTTGCTCCCGCCCCGCCGCCAGCGCCTGACCTGCCGGCAGAGCGCGCCGACGAGTTTAACGCGCCGTTCTTCGCCCGCCTGCGGGACAGCCTGACGCCCCAGCCGTACACGGCGCCGCAAACGCCGCCGGCGCAGGGGACGCCGCGGCCGAAAAAA
>JACQEC010000175.1 GCA_016200765.1 Chloroflexota bacterium
AATCTTAGCGGGGCCGATGATGCGACGCGCATTCACCACGGGCAGATCGTCTTGGCCGACGTGCACACCGTCTGCGTCAATGGCAAGTGCGACGTCGGCACGGTCGTTGACGATGAGCGTCACGCCGGCGGCGCGCGTCAGCTCGCGCAACCTATAGCCTAGCTCGATCAACTGGCGTGTGCTAGCCATTTTGTCACGCAGTTGAATGGCCGTCGCGCCGCCCGCAATCGCCGCCCGCACAACCTCGAGATGCGAACGATGGCGTGACCAGGCAGCATCGGTAATCACGTAGAGTAAGAGGTTCATTCAATCACCATTCAACGTGAAGCGTGAAAATCGTGCTTCACGTCAGAGCCAACTCGAAATGATTGCCAGCCCAACTGTTGCTCCGACCAGCACACTATCCCGGCCGCGCCAGCGATACTCGCGCAGGAACGTGCGCTGGGGCGCGCCGAAGCCGCGCGCCTCCATGGCCTCGGCCAGCTCGTCGGCCAACTTGAACGCCTGCACGAGCAGGGGCGCGAGTAGTGAAGCGTAACGGTGCCAATCGTACACGCCGCGCTCCAAGGAAAGGCCGCGTGCGCGCTGCGCATCGGCGACGGCTTCGGCTTTGCGCGCCATGACGGGGGCGAACTGCATCCCACCCGTCAAAATGAACGCGAACGCATACGGCACATGCCATTGTACGAGGCTGTTGCCCAAATCTTCGGGCAAGGTCGTTTGAAAGAACACGAAGAACAACGTGACGAGCGTCGCGAAACGCAGCGTCGTCAACCCGGCCACGGCCAACCCGAAAGCCAACCACGACAGGCTGAACGTCAGCGCAATCATCGGCACGAGCCCGCGCACCAGTTTCAAGAGGTGGCCGCCGAGGCGTTCGCAGACGATCACTAGAGCGAGCACGACGGCCACAACGCACAAGCGCAACGGCTCGCCGCCCGTGATGATGAGTGCCGCCACCAGAAGCGCAGCAATGAGTTTGGCGCGCGGGTCGAGTGTATGCAGGCTAATTCCTCGCGGCCAGCACGCGCTCGAAAACGAAACGGTCGGTTGGCGCCAAACCTGCGGCGTGCATGAGCGCATCGTTCAGCATGATCTGGTCGGGCGTATCGTCGGCGAGGATGCGCCCTTCGCCCAGGAGCAACCAGCGCGGCGCAACCATTTCGGCTAGTTCCAGATCATGCGTTGCGATCAATAAAGTATGGCCGCGCGCCTGGAGCGTTTGCAAGAGGCCGATCAGCGCTTGGCGCGTGTTGTGATCCTGACCGACCGTCGGCTCATCCAGGGCGATCAGGTTGGGGCGCATCGTCAACACCGATGCCATCGCGACGCGCTTCTTCTCGCCCTCGCTCAAACGAAACGGCGAGCGCTCCAGCAAATGTTGCAGCCCCAGCGTCTCGATCACTGCGGCGCACCACGCCGCGTCGAAGATGCCCAGCCGCCGCGCGCCCAGTTCGATCTCTTCACGCACATTCGGCATGAACAATTGGTCGTTCGCGTTCTGAAAGACGAGGCCGACCCGCCGCGCGAGAGTGGCGGGCGGTTGTTTCGCCGCATCCTGTCCGCCGACGACGATGCGCCCGCCTAGCGGCCGCCGCAGACCGCTGAGCATTTTTAGCAGTGTAGTCTTGCCCGCGCCGTTGCGCCCGAGCAGCGCAACCGATTCGCCTCGTGCGATGTCGAACGTCACGCCGCGCAGCACGGTTTGACCGTCACGCGCGAACGAAACGTGTTCGAGCGTCAGCCATGACGCGCCGCGTTGTCGCGCGTTCGCGCCGATTGGCTTTGCATCCATGGGGCCCCGTGCGTGTTCGGCCGCTTCGCGCGCCGTCAGCGGCACGAAGTTCCAACCGTGCTCGCGAAACAATCGGATGGCATACGGCAGACCAACGCCGAATCGCTCAAGGTCGTGTGCGAGCACGATATGCGGCCAATCACACAGAGCCAGCGCGCCTTGATGGACGACGGCGATGCGATCCGCCTCCGCGACCAGATCGTGCAGGCGATGCTCGATGACCAGCACCGTCGTGCCGTCGCGTTGGATGCGCTTCAATTGTTGGCGCAGTTGCGCCGCGCTGGCGCCGTCAAGGTGGGCGAACGGCTCGTCGAGCATCAGCAGCGGCGGGCGTAAAGCCAAGGCGGCGGCGATGGCGACACGCTGCTGCTCGCCGCCCGACAGCGTGTGTGGCGCGCGTGTCAGCAGGTGCCCGCTGCCAACGGCTTCGCTCGCCCACGCAATGCGCTCGCGCATCTCACTGCGCGGCAGGCCGATGCTCTCCAATCCGAACGCGATTTCATTCTCGACTGATGAATTGAACACCTGCGCTTGTGGGTTCTGAAACACCAGCGGCGCGTGTCGAAACAATTCATAAACGGTGTGGCTGTGCGCATCCAGCCCGCCAACGTAAACGTGGCCGCTCGTCACGCCCGCGTAAAAATGCGGCACCAGCCCCGTGGCCGCGCGCGCGAGTGTGCTCTTGCCGGAGCCGCTTGCGCCACAGACAAGCAGCCACTCGCCGCGCTCCAGTGTGAGATTAAGCTCGCGCAACGCGGGGTGCGTCGTCCCGTCATAGGTGAAACTAAATTGTTGGAGCGCTAGTGGCGAGACGGTTTGCATGATGCGCCGTGCAGCGGCTGTCTCACGCTTCGCGTTTCACCAGGGTCGTGTAGCCCGCGCGTGCCAGAACTTTAAGTGCGGCGACGGCGATCACTGAGCCAACAATCGTGCTGCCCAGAAAAGACGACATCAGCACGCTTAACTCCGTCGCGCGCCCTATGAAGACCGGCGCGACGAGGTACACGCTCACGAATGAGCCAACGATGCCCGTGCCGATGATCTCGGCGACGGCCGCGCCGTAAACGTTGCGCATGATCCTGTACGTATAGCCTGCGAGGAATGCGCCGATCATGCTGCCCGGAAACGCGAGCAGCGTGCCCACGCCGAGCGCGTTACGGATGATGCTGATGACGAGCGCGACCGTCACGGCGTACCATGGCCCTAACAGAACCGCGGCCAGCACGTTGACGAAGTGCTGAGTCGGATTGACGCGCGCGATGCCGATGGGAATCGAAGTGTACGGCGCGAGAACCACGCCGAGCGCGACGAGTACGACGGCGTAAGCGACTTTGCGCGTTTCCATAGTTTTCATCTGTCCTCCTTCTGGGTGACGAAGGACGAAAATGTCTTATTCGTCTTTCGTGCTTCGTCCACGACGACGATCTTCGCCATGGAATAAATCTGCTCTGGCGTTAGCGCGAACAACGCGTCCATCAGCCTGAGCTTGAACGAGCCGATGCCCGCCGCATGCGCGGCGGCGATTTCTCCAGCGATGCCGTAGCAGGTGAGCGCGGCGACTGTTGCGCGCAGCCTATCGGTCTCGACGGCGGCAAACGCGGCGACGATGGCCGTGGCCATGCAACCCGCGCCCGTGATGCGCGCGAACCACGGATGGCCGTTGTCAATGCCGATCACGCGCTGGCCGTCGCTAACGAAGTCACGCGCGCCCGTTGCGGCGACAACAGAATGATGCAGCGCGGCCAAGGCTTGGACGCTCGCTGTGACATCGCGCGGCGCGCCGTTCGCATCTACGCCGCGCATGGTGATATGCGAATTAACCAGCGCCGCCACTTCGCTGGCGTTGCCGCGTATCATTTGCACGCGCGCCGCGTCCAGTAATCGTCTCGCCGATTCCGCTCGGAACTGCGTCGCACCCACGCCGACGGGATCGAAGACAATCGGTATGTGATGTTGATTCGCCGTTTGACCCGACGCGCACATCGCTTCGATGCGCGCTGGCGACGGCGTGCCGAGATTGAGAGCGAGCGCGCGCGCGGAGGCTGTGACTTCGCTGACCTCCTCGACCGCGTGCGCCATCACGGGCGTTGCGCCAATCGCCAGCGTTGCGTTTGCCACGTCGTTCATCGTGACGAAGTTGGTGATGTGATGGATGAGTGGACGCTCGGCGCGCACGCGCTCAAGAATTTCTGCGGCGTCGGTCAGACGGTCCATTGCTCTTGTTGCCATGCGGCTTCCCAGAACAAATACTCGTAGCGACTGCTGATGAGAAAGGCATCTTCTATGCGCTTCAGTTCGGATGCGGGTAAGCCGGCAGCGGCGCTCTCAACCAGCTCGCGGCACCCGTTGGTGAGTTGGACAAACTCAGGGCTGCTATACATCGCAATCCATTCGGCAGATGGGCTCGGCCAGCTGGTGCAGGTGGTCACCGAATCTTTCGTTCATCAAGGGTGATCTCTATCGCCGTGCTCGTGCAACGCGTGCGAGGACGACATGCAAGACGAACGCGGCGATGAAACTGGGAATCGAGCCGCCGATTGCGCCTAACGCAGTAGGCGCGATGCTGGTCCAGTCAGCCCAGTACGCGCCGAGGAATGTCGGGTTCGTTAACTGGAACACACTCACGCCGACGAGCCACGCCGCAACCGCCGGCCACTGGATACTCGACGTTGCACGATACAACTCGTCGGTCGTGTAGTTCCGCCGGCGTACGACGAAGTAATCGGCCAGCAGTACGCCGAACAGCGGCACAAAGAACGAACCCAGCAGCAGCAAAAAATTTTCATACTGCGTGACATCCAGCACGAGCGCGCTGATCAATGACAACACACCCATCAGCGCGATCAAAACGCTTTGGCGCAGTTTGGGGAAGATATTTTGCGTGGACACGGCTGCCGAGTAGAGGTCGGCCCACGCGTTGTCGGTCTCGTCCACCAGTAAGATCACGAGCGCGAGCGCGCCGGCGGTCAACGCGATGGCCGTCGCAAATTCTTTCGGCTCTTGGTTCAGTTGCGAGGTCAACAGAATCAGTGCGCCCAGCGCGAAGAACCAGACGTTGGTAATGAAGTAGCCGACGAAGGTGCCCCAGGCCGCGCCGCGCGGCTCGTGCGCGAAGCGATTGTAGTCGGCAACCAGCGGCATCCAGGAGACCGGCAGCGAGATGACGATGTCCACGGCGACCCAGAACGGCAGTGAGCCATCGCCCGCCTTTGACCACAGCGCGGCGACATCGTTCGTGCTGAGCAAGCGGTAGGTCAGCCAGAGCGTTGTGGCCAGCATGACCCACACGGCCACTTTCGACAGCCACTGGCGGATGACGACCAGCGGCCCGCCGATGCCCATCAGCATCACAATCGCCGCCGAGACGACTGCCCACAGCGCGTAGCTGTTCAATCCAAATAGCGCCTGGCTGATGGCGTTGGCCGCACTGGCCATGATGATGATTTCGAAAATCGTCCAGCCGATGAGTTGCAGGATATTGAGCGCCGTCGGCAGGTACGAGCCGCGAATGCCGAGGGCCGGTCGCAGCAACACCATCGTCGGCGCGCCGAGCGCGCTGCCGACGATACCGGCGATGGCGAGCAATGCACTACCCATCGCCGAGCCGATGACGATGGCGAGCAGCGCCTGTGCGAGGCCGAGACCAGGCACGAGAAAACTGCCTGCCAGCAATACCAGCAACCCGATGCCGAGGTCGCCCCACAACACGGCGAAATCCACAAAGCCGAGTTTACGCTCGGCCAGTGGCACCGGCTCAATTCCCCATTCGGGTGGCGCGTGAATTTTGAAACTCGTGCGCTTCCTGTGCTGACTGACTGCGGTCATCTGTGCCTCCTACATTAATGGAAATAAAAATGCCACCCTGATTGGGTGGCATGCTGTCAGCAAATGTTGCAGTGTCATCTCCCTTCGCTGGCATTACCCAGATCAGGTTCAATGGGTCGGTAGCTTCGGCTACCCTCTCAGCCCTCAACGTGCAGGCTCCCCAAACAATCCAATATACAATTCTGCCGATAGCATAACACAGCCGATGTCATTAGTCAACTTTGTGAACTGCCTAGTGGCCTGGCGCTAAGTAGTGCAACGAATTAGAGACGGCGTGTTGTTGAGCCAATATTTGAAGTCACGGCACGACCACTTCCACGCGAAGGGATTGGCGAAGCGTTGGTTGTAATCGCGTTGGCTATTCAGAATGTGCTGGATCATCAAGACGCGGTTGCGCCAACTGCTACGCAGCAGGTAGCGTTCGCTGAAGGCTTCCAGCAGAGCTTCGGTTTGATTGAGCCAGGACGCATCGCTCGGTGTAAACAGCAGATGGTCGTTCAGACTAGGCAAATGATTCGTTGCAGAATATATCCGACAAGTCACTACTATAAGATAAACGGCCATTGATGCAATGGCCGTTTATCTTTCGTAAATTATATCCCAGAAGGTGGGCGCGGAAGGGCTCGAACCTTCGACCTCACGGATGTGAACCGTGCGCTCTAACCAGCTGAGACTACGCGCCCGTATGCGAGAGGGATTATAACATAAATCTCAGTGAACGCTAAACGAAAAATGTGCCCACTGACGCGCGGACACCGCGGATCGTTGCGCGCCATTGGGCTGACGTAATGGCTGTGGCAATGCGATACGGGCTAAGGTTTCTTCGAGTTGACAAACCTCCAGAACCGCCTATAATTTCACCAAACTATTAGAGATTTATACAGATTTTTCGCGATGCCCACAACCTTACGCCCTCAAAATGACCTCATCAGCCTTCAGCAGGCCAGCACCCTGCTCGGTGTGCATCCGTCCACGCTGCGCCTGTGGGCCGATCAGGGAAAGCTCAAAGCGTTCCGCACCGCCGGCGGCCATCGCCGTTTCTCTCTGATAGAGGTGCGCGCGCTGGCCGCGCGTCAGACGATGCCTGCCCAACCGGAGCCGCGCAACGCCCAGTTGATCATCCACTCTGCGCTGGGGCGCGCGCGCATGGAGGCGACCAGCGGCGGCCTCGCGGACGAGCCGTGGTATCAACAGATTGACGAGGCGGCCCGCGAACATCACCGCGAAATGGGGCGGCGGCTGTTGGGACTGACACTGCACTATTTGAGCGCGCACGACGAGCGCGCGCTCCTGCTGAGCGAAGGCCGCGCGCTGGGCGCGGAGTACGGCACGCTCGCCCTGCGGCACGGCCTGTCGCTTGGCGATGCGATGCGGGCCTATTTGCGTTTTCGCGACCTGCTGCTCGAAAGCGTCGTGCAGATGAACGAAGTGGCGGGCGGCAAGTCGAGCGGCGACGCCCTCGCTACGTACCGGCGGGTCAACGAGTTCGCCAACGAAGTGTTGATTGCGATGGTTGCGGCCCATCAGGAGTGAGTGGTGAGCGAAGACAAGGCGCCGCAGCCCGGCTCGCGGCGCATGCCCAAAGATTCGATTGTCTATGAGAAAATCGTGCCCATCGCGATGGTTGTCTTGGGCCTTGGCTTGGTGGCCGTAGTGGTCGTTGCCCTGGCCGCGGTGCTGGGATGGATTCATTTATAAGCCGGGCGCAAAGATACGACTTCAGACAACCTTATGGAGGAAAAGTCACTGTGAACCTCAATCAACTGTTGCCATTTGTCACAACCGCCATTATGTTTCTGTTTGTGGGCTGGGTGTTTCTACGCTATAGCCAGCGCCGTTCGGCCCATATGCTGATGTGGGGCATCGGTCTGGCATTGTTTGCGATAGGCAGCTTCGCCGAAGCCTACTCTGCCTTTGCCTTCGACCCTTTGGTTTTTCGGCTATGGTATCTGTGCGGCGCAGTCTTGACGGCGGCGTGGATTGGACAAGGGACCGTTTACCTGCTGTTGCGTAAAAAATGGGGCCATGTCACGCTGGCGGTGCTGGTACTATTGAGCGCGGCGGCGGCGCTGATCATGTTCACGACCGATTTACAGACGCAGAACTTCGACCCGGCACGCCCGCTGAGTGATCAGTATGCCACGAAGGAATTGAAGCCGGATGAACCGGCGCCGGCTGGCACGAAGGTCGTCGAGATTGATCGGCAAGGTCAGCGCGTGCGCACCATTCCGGGTATCATTCCACTCGGCGCACCCATACGCAGCACAACCGCGATTTTCAATATCTACGGCACGCTGGCGCTCGTGGGCGGCGCGCTCTATTCGACCTACCTGTTCTGGCGCAAGCGCGTGATGGGCAACCGCGTCATCGGCAATATCCTGATTGCCGCGGGCGCGCTCTCCATCGCCTCGGCCAGCACGCTGACGCGGCTGGGCTACGGCGGATACCTCTATCTGGGCGAGTTGATTGCGGCCGTCGCCATGTTCGCCGGATTCATCATTGCCTCGCGCCGCGCGCAGGATTCGCTGGAGCGCGAACCTATGCCCGCGCAGGCCGCCTCATCCACCTGAGCGCGGAATGCCCATTCGCTCTTCCCCACCCCCGGCTCGTTCCTCCTTTGCAAGGAATAGCCGGGGGCGTCCGACCGCTCGCCTCTGCTTTGCCCCTTCTTCCTTAATAATGCTACAATACGGTTGCGATGTCTTTCGTCAACGAACATCAACTGCGGCAGGAAATCGTCGAGATTGGGCGGCGCATGTGGGAGAAGGGCTTTCTCGCCGCCGCCGATGGCAACCTCTCGGCGCGCATCGGGCCCGACCGCCTGCTGATTACCCCTAGCGGCCTGAGCAAAGGCTTCCTTTCGCCCGATCAAATCCTGCGCGTCTCGTTGGACGGCGCGGTGCTGGCGTCCAACCATCCCGGCGCGCGCGGCCTCAAGCCGTCGTCGGAAATGATGATGCACCTCGAAGCCTATAAACAGCGCGCGGATGTGAGCGCGGTCATCCACGCGCACCCGCCGCTGGCCATCGCGCTCACAGTGGCGGGCCTGCCGCTGGACGCCGACGTCCTGCCCGAAGTCATCTACTCCGTGGGTATCATCCCGACCGCGCCGTATGTCACGCCCGGCACGCCCGACGGCCAGCGCGCCGTGAGCGAGTTGGTGAAGGTTCACGACGCTATCCTGCTCGACCATCACGGCACGCTGACGGTAGGCGCGAGCTTGACGGAGGCGTACATGCGGCTGGAGCGGGTCGAGCATTCGGCGGCGATCCTGCTGGCGGCGCGGCAGGTGGGCGAGTTGAAGCGACTGCCGCGCGCCGAGTTTGAGAAGCTGTGCGCGCTGGGCGTCTGCGCGCGCCAGAACGGCTTGCACGCCGCCGCCAGCGAAGAACTGCCCGAGGCGTTGGTGCAACAGGTTGTGACGGCGGTATTAAAGCAGATGGGGCATTAAGCCGGAGAAGCTTCCGGAAGCCCGACCATCCCATGACCATGCCCAAAGCGATTGTCATCACCAGCGCGTACTTGAAGTTTAACCTCATGTCCGCCATGGAATATCGCGGCGCGTTCATGATGCAGGCGTTTGGCATGGTGCTCAACGATCTGGCGCTGCTCTTTTTCTGGGGGGTGTTCTTCACCCAGTTTCCCGCGCTAAACGGCTGGGCCTTGCACGACGTGCTGACGCTGTACGCGATTGTCGCGGCGAACTTCGGGCTGGGCAACATCCTGTTCGGCAACGGGTTCAACCTTGCGCAGGTCATCGCCACGGGCGGGCTGGACTACTATCTGGCTCTGCCCGTTTCGCCGCTGATTCACATGCTCGTCTCGCGCATGAACTTGTCGGCGTGGGGTGACCTGATCTTCGGCGTGGGGCTGTTTGCCGTGCTGTGGGGCGCGAACCCGGGGGCGTGGCTGGTGTTCCTGATCGGCACGACGCTGGGCGCCGCCGTGATGGTCGCCTTTGCGGTGGCGCTGGGGACGTTCGCATTCTATCTGGGCAACGCCGAGGCGCTGGCCGCGCAAGGCATCGGCGCGCTCATCTCGTTCAGCACCTACCCGGTTGACCTGTTTCCGCTGGCGGTGCGGGTGGTGCTCTATACCCTGATCCCCGCGGCGTTCTTGAGCAGTATCCCCACCGAGCTGGTGCGCGGGTTTGAGTGGCTGTCGCTGGCCGAGTACGCGGCGGGGACTCTGGCGATTATGCTGTTGGCCCGTTGGATTTTTTATCGCGGACTGCGGCATTACGAGTCGGGCAATCTGCTGGTGGCACGCATTTAGCCGGCACAAGTGAGGGATCTATGGCGTACGCTGTCGCTGACATCTTACTGTTCATCCTGCTGTTGGCGGGGTTGTGGCTGGCGCTCTTCTATGGTTACCGCTGGCTGGAGCGCCGCCGCGAACGGCAGGAGAACGCGCAGTTGATTCGCATGTTAGAAAACGGCCTTAACAAGCAGGCCGGGACCCATAAGGAGGGACCTGATGCGTAGTAGTGGAAGTTACAACTTTCAGCCGCCGAACATCAGTTTGCGCGGCGTGAGCGCAATCATTACCGTAACGGTGATTCTGCTTGCGCTCCTGATTGTCGGCTCGGCGTCGTTTGTCAATATCCGCCCCGGCTATGTGGGCGTCCTGTTCGACCAGAGGACCCATCAGGTCAACACGGGGTTCATCGAGCCCGGCTTCGGCTTCAAGGTGCCGCTGGTGCAGCTGGTGCAAGAGTACCCGGTCGGCACGCAGGTGCTGACGATGATCTCCAGGCAGCAGGAAGGCCGCGTTGTCGGCGATGATTCCATCAAGGCGCAGAGCATCGAGGGGCAGGATATCTTCATTGACGCGACGATCAAGTACCACGTCATCAAAGAACTGGCCGGCAAGCTCTACGAGAAGTGGCAAGGCTCTAACATCCAGTTTATCGAGGATAACGCCGTGCGCCGCGCCGCCCGTTCCGTGATCCCGATCATCGCCGGCAAGATGACGGTCATCGGCATCTACGGCAATGAGCGCGACGTGCTGGAGAAGAACGCCCTCGCGCTGCTGAAGGACGAGCTGAGCAAGGACTATATCGAACTTGAGGCGGTGCAGATTGGCGAGGTGCACATCTCCGATGCGCTGAAGGCCTCGCTCGAACAGAAGGTCGCGGCCCAGCAGGCCGCCGAGCGCGCCAAGTTTGAACTGGACAAAGCCGAGACCGAGGCGAAGACGGCCGCCGCCGTGGCCAAGGGCAAAGCCGATGGCCGCGCGGCGGAGGCCAAAGGCGAATCGGATTATGTGTCAATTCTGGCGACGGGCAAGGCCAACGCGCGCCGCATCGAGGCCGACGCGGAAGCGTTCTACAACATCACCGTCGCCAAGTCGCTGACGCCGGAACTGGTGCAGCTAAAAGCCATTGAAAAACTAAGCGATAAATTGCAAGTGATCCTTGCGCCCACCGGCAGCACGCCGATCATCGGCTTGGATTCCTTGCTCAAGAAGTAGCGCTAGACAGCAGCCGTCCCGCTCGTGGCGGATAGCCATATCCGCCACTGCGGGCGACGCGCGCGCGCATTCCTCACTCAACGATCACCCCGACGTCCGAGACCAGGCTGTCGTAATCCCAGCCCGAAGCGTAGATTTGCACCGACAGGATCACGCTGGGTTTCGGCTTGAGGATTTCGGTCAGGTTCGGGCTTTCATAGGTAACCCACACCGCTTGGGGAACCTGCTCGCCGCCCGGCGTGGGAGTGTGCGCATCGTTCTGGTAGAAGAAGCCGCGCACCCAAAACGTCTGCCCTCCGGCCACATCCCGGTAGTTCATGCGGATCATCAGCGGGTATTCACTACTTAAATAGCCGCCGCCGGAGAGCGACTGGTAATTGAGCCACATATTCACCCGCAGACGCAACCCCTCCGCCTCCGAGACATCCTTGCCGATCAGCTGTTCGATGCCGGTCTCATCGTGGTTGCCGTTGCTGTTTTGGCGCGCAAAGTGCACCGCCATCACAGGCTGGTCGGCTGAACGACCGGGCACGGTCTCTATCTGTGCCGTGCCATCCACGTTGCCGGCGTCCCCGCCCTGATCGTTATAGACCCGCCAACTGCCGGCGAGCGGCGCGGCAAAGTCGCCGTTGGCAATCAAGTTCCGTTCGAGGGGCAGAGGCCCGCGCAATTCGCCGTCCTTGACCTGACCGCGCTCGCGCGCTGAGAGGGTGATGGCTTGACGGTTCGTCTTGACGGAGGCGCGCCCACTGCGAGCAATCAAATCGGTCTGCTCGCCAGCGACTTCCAGCAGGTAGTCGCCGGGCTGTAACTGCGACAGGCAGTTCGGGGTCTGAATGCTCAAATCCAGCCCTTTGCCATTCGGCGCGGCGGTGACGCGCAACTGCCCGGCGCGCAGGGCAAGCTGAACCTTGGGCGGCTCGGTGCTGGCGCTGAACCTGGGCGTGCGCGCCGCGGAGAGGGTAACCTGCGTGTCCGGGTAGATGATGACCGTGCTGCCATCGAACAGTTTGAGCGTCGCGCGGGTGTTGGCATCGGTGCGGATGGTCGCCCCTTCGGGCACCGAGCGGCTGGCCTGCTCGGCGGATGGCTCGCGCCCCGAGACTTCCACGATGGCCGTGCCGCTCCACACACTCAGGTCGGCTTCGTGGCTGTCGGTCGCCGTATTGATATACCAGATGCCCAGCGCCGGAATGCCGAAGAGCAGAACCAGAAAAACCGCAAACGCGCTGAACAGCAAAATCCAAGCGAGGCGCTCCATATCGCGGTCGGGCGTCAGCGCGTTCGTCAAGGCCGCACCTCAAAGCGCGCAAACTCCCCGCGCGCCTCCAGCCAGCGCGCGCTCACGCTATCCACCCGCGCCCCGCGCGGCCCGTGATGCAGCCAGACCAGCAGGCTTTCCAGCGCCGCGCGCCCGCCTTCGGCCGCCACTTCAACCGTTCCGTCGTCCCGGTTGAGCGCGTAACCCGTCAGCCCCAGCCGCGCCGCTTGGCGCTGGGTGTTCTGACGAAAGTAAACACCCTGCACATGGCCGCTGATGACCGCTTCTATCCGGACGCTCGGTGCGGTCATAGTTAGCGGTTCGTCGGCCGCGCCGCCAGCGTCACTTTGATTTTTTGCGCGCTGCCGTTGCGGATGATTGTCAATTCAACCTGCTGGCCGACGGTCGTGTTCTTCGCCAGATAGGCGATCACATCGTCAAAACTACGCACCTCTTTGCCTTCAATCGCCGTGATGATGTCGCCGCCGGTCTGGATCGGGCGGCCATTGAAGTTAGCGCGCCGGCTGCCTCCAACCAGCCCGGCTTTGGCGGCCGGACTGCCGCTGGTCACATCGGTGACGAGCGCCCCGTGCTGTGTGGGCAGAGACAACTGCTCGGCCAAATCAGAGTTGATAGACTGCCCTGAAATACCGAGCCACGAGTGGGCGTAGCGGCCGTCCTTGATGAGGACCGGCGCGACACGCTTCACGGTCTCCACGGGAATCGCCAGCCCGACGCCGGAGTTCACGCCACTGCGCGAAAAGATCAGGTTCGTCACGCCGATCACTTGCCCCTTCATGTTCAGCAGAGGCCCACCGGAGTTGCCGGGGTTGATGGCGGCGTCGGTCTGAATCAGTTCGGGCAGCGAAAAGCCGGTGTCCGACAACTGCACGATGCGCCCGACCGCGCTGATGAACCCCACCGACATGGCGCGCTCGAAGCCAAACGGGTTGCCAATCGCCACGACCCGCTGGCCCACCTTCAGGCTGTCCGAGTCGCCCAGCGTAACCGCCTTCAAGAGTTCGGCGGGGGCTTTCACCTGAATCACGGCCAGATCGGTATCGGCATCAGCGCCGACGACCTTCGCCTCGAAGTCGTCGTCGTTGGAAAACTTGACGCGAATCTTGCTCGCCCCGTCAATCACGTGGTTGTTGGTGACGATATGCCCGTCGGTATCCAGCACGAAACCGGAGCCGCTGGCTTCGGCGGTGGCATTGTTGCTCACGCCCAGCACGGTGATATACACCACCGAGGGGCTGACCCGCTCAAACAGGTTGACCAGCACGTTCTCTTCGCTGTCAAGACCGACCACCGGCACCGGCGTCGGCGCAGAAGCCTGCGGTGGCGCCGTCTTGACCACCGCGGTGGGCGCCGACGCCGCGTTTGAACCGGCATCAGGGTTGGTGTCCAGCAGACTGGATAGGCCGCAACTGAGGCTGAAGAGGACGCTCAAGCCCAGCATGACCAGCGACTTCTTAGATGTTCGCATTCCCCTACTTTCCCGGCGCGCCGCTTGGCCGCAGGCGCGCCAACTCATGGAACAGCGTTTTTTCTTTCTCGCTCAAATTTTGCGGCAGGGTGACCTTGATGCGCGCATACAGGTCGCCTTTCTGCGCGGGGTCGCCCAGATGCGGCATCCCTTGACCGTTCAGCCGGAACTGTTTGCCGTTGGTGGTCTCCGGCGGCACGGTCAAGACTACGGCTTTGCCTTTCAGCGTGGGCACGCGCGCCTCGCCGCCCAACAGGGCGGTGTATAAATCAATCGGCACCTCGACAAACAGGTCGTCGCCGTTGCACTCAAAGGTGGAGTGGGGCGAGACCTCGACAATCAGGTACAGGTCGCCGGGCTTACCGCTGTTCAGACCGGCGGCGCCTTGACCTTGCAGGCGCACCCGCGAGCCGGTGGTCACGCCGGGCGGGAGGCTCGCTTCAATCTTGCGCCCTTCCTTCTGGATCAGCCGCCGGGCGCCGTGGTACGCTTCTTCCAGCGTGACCGTCACCGCGTGCTCGATGTCGCGGCCCTGGCGCGGGCGGCGCGTCCGCTCCGCCGCGCGCGTGCCGCCTCCGGCCGCGCCGCTGAAGATGGACTGAAAGAAATCGGAGAAGTCGCCCAACTCGGCGTTGTTGCCGAACAGGTCGTTCAGGTCGGCGTACTCGCCGCGCGGGCCGCCCGCGCCTTGCCGCACATAGGGCGACCAGTCAAAGCCGCCCGCGTTGCCGCGCTGCTGCCACTGGTGATACTGCGCGCCCAGTTGGTCGTACTTGCGGCGCTTGTCGGCGTCGCTCAAGACCTCATTGGCTTCGTTGATCTCCTTAAACTTCTCTTGCGCCGTTTTTTCCGGGTTCTTGTCCGGATGAAATTTTTGAGCCAGCCGGCGATAGGCCTTCTTGATCTCGGCCTGGCTGGCCGTCTTTTCTACACCCAGTATCTTGTAATAATCCTTGTACTCCATAGGGACTCTCCGCGCACCTCCGCTGTAGGCCTATTATACTCCGCACAGACACCGCCAACAACTGCGCCGCCGCTGTTCGGCTTCGAGTTTCCGGTGGGGCAGACTTCGTTTGTGGCGGTGCAGTTGTTGGGGGCGTGGCTGATGTTTACGATTGTAAGATCGCGGGGGATGTAAGGAGATGATGGAGAATCAAAGATTACTCAGGTGGTCGTTCAGGTCGTCCACCTTCATACCGACATCACGCAGGATACCTCGCAGCGTGCCGGCGCGCAATTCTTTATGGTCGGGAATGGCGACCGTGACGTGAGGCGGCGTTGTGCGTCTGACGATGATGTGACTACCGCGCTGACGGATGAAAGCGAAATTCAAACGCTCGAGAATTTTGACCAACATACGCCCGGAAATGACGGGCAGACGGCTCACGCGGTGACCTCGACCAACGTTTCCTCGAGTACATCACTGGGCGGGATGGGATCGCCAAAATCACGGGCTACTTCCAGCCACGCCGTCATCGCTTCGCGAATGTTCTCCAGGGCCTCTTCGTATGTGTCCCCCTGCGAGTGGCATCCCTTTAAAGAAGGGCAATGAATGGCATAGCCTCCATCGGGTTCGCGTTCAAAAATCACCCTATAACGATGTATCAGTGTGCTTTTCATACTGACCTCCCATCGAGAGCGATTATACTTGGCGGTTAAGGAGAGTGTCAATTATAATCGAACCTATGCACGTCAGATCCATAAGCACTTTGGAATTCCCTAAAATCTTGGAGCAGTTGGCCGGCCACACGACGTTCTCGGCGGGGCGCGAGCTGGCGCTGGCCTTACAGCCCACCAGCGACCCGGCGGCCATCGCGCTGGCCCAGCAGGAGACGCGCGAGGCGCTTTACCTGTTCAACGCCCGCGCCAGCGTGCCGTTGGGCGGCGCACATGACGTGCGCCCGCTGGTGGCGAACGCGCGCATCGGCGCGACGCTACAGCCCGCCGATATGCTCGACCTGCGCGACACGCTCTCGCGCTCGCGCGCGGTGCGTCGCACACTCCTGCGCCTCGCCGCCGAAGTGCCGCGGCTGGCCGTCATCGCCGCGCGCCTGATGGACGAATCGCACGCCGCCGACGAAATCTCGCGCTGTATCAACGACCGCGCCGAGGTGGTGGATGCGGCGTCGCCCGCCCTGCAAAAAATCCGGCGCGAGTTGAACGTCGCCCATGCGCGGCTGATGGATCGCTTGCAGAGGATGATCAGTTCAACCGAGTTCGGCAAGTTCATTCAGGAGCCGATCATCACCCAGCGCAGTGGCCGCTACGTCATCCCGCTCAAGTCGGACTTCAAGGGGCGCGTGCCTGGTCTGGTGCACGATCAATCGGCCAGCGGCGCGACGCTCTTTATCGAGCCGCTGGCGACGGTCGAGATGAACAACGCCTTGCGCGAACTGCAACTGCAAGAGCAGAGAGAGATCGAGCGCATCCTGACCGAGCTGACCGCCTTCGTCGCCGCGGAAGGCGACCGCATCGTCTGGGCGGTGGAGTCGCTGGCTGACCTTGACCTGGCGTTTGCGAAGGCGCTCTACGCCGAGGCGCTGCGCGCACATGAGCCGGCGATGGGGACGAACGATGGCGGGCAGACGATGGCGGACGAAGCGCCGCCGCTCACGCTAAACCTGATCAACGCCCGCCATCCCCTGCTCAATCCGCAGACGGTCGTGCCGATTTCGCTTGCGCTGGACAGCGGCGCGCGCATTCTGATTATCACCGGCCCCAACACCGGCGGCAAGACGGTCACGCTGAAGACGGTCGGACTGCTGGCGCTGATGGCGCAGGCGGGCCTCTTCATCCCCGCCGACGAAGGCTCGGCTCTGCCGGTCTTTGAAAACGTTTTCGCCGACATCGGCGACGAGCAGTCCATTGAGCAAAGCCTCTCGACCTTCTCGTCGCACATGCGCAATGTCATCGAGTTTTTGCGCGAAGCCGATCCGCGCTCACTGGTGCTGATGGATGAGTTGGGCGCGGGCACCGACCCGGTGGAAGGCTCGGCGCTGGCGCAGGCCGTTCTGGAGCACCTGCGCGCGCGCGGCATCATGGCGCTGGTCGCCACGCACTACACCGAATTGAAG
>JACQEC010000198.1 GCA_016200765.1 Chloroflexota bacterium
GAGGCGGCTGGCCTTCATCGTCTGGCCGCCGACATCCAGAATGGTGCGGGTCTTGGGGAAAAAGTAGCGCGCGCCGCGCGCGTGCGCCGATAGATCGGTGACTTGCGTGTCGCGGAACGGCACCTGATAGCGCCCGACGCCCGTGGCCACGACATACGACACATCCGACTCCTTGAGGCCGGCGTCGTCGAGCGCCTGTTGGAAGGTGCGGGCCGAGATTTCGGCCAGCCGGAAGCCCGTCTTGTTCATGTGCCTCCCAGCGATGAACAGGCGGTCGGCGCGGTCATCGCCTGCGCCGTCCGCGCCAACGATCACCACTTTGGTGTAGGTCGAGCCGACGTCAATCCCGGCGGCGAATTTCATGCGCTCCCCTCCTTCACCGGCGTTTTCCGACTGCGAATGCGATCCAGCGCAAACAGCGCGGCGCCCAGCGCGCCCATGTAATGCGATTCCTCGCTCACGTTCATCCGCAAGCCCAGCGCCTCGTTCAACACCTGCACCATGCCCACGTTGCGCGTCACGCCGCCGGTGAACGTCACCTCGTCCTCGATGCCCACGCGCCGCAGAAGCGCAATGGAGCGCGTAGCGATCGAGCGGTGCACGCCCAGCAGGATTTCGTCTATCTTCTTGCCCTTGCCCAGCCACGACAGCACCTCGGACTCGGCAAAGACGGTGCAGGTGGTGCTGATGGGCACCGCCTTCTCGGCGCGCATGGCCGTTGGGCCCAGTTCGGCAAGCGGAATCTCCAGCGCAAAGGCCGCCGCTTGCAGGAAGCGGCCTGTTCCGGCGGCGCACTTGTCGTTCATGGAGAAGTCCACGACCTCGCCGTTGGCGCGGACGCGGATAGCCTTCGTGTCCTGCCCGCCCATATCGAGCACGGTGCGCGAGCCGGGGAACATCCGCACCGCGCCGCGCGCGTGGCAGCTGATCTCCGTCACCTGCGAATTGCCGAAGGTGACTTTGTAGCGGCCATAGCCCGTGCCGACGACGTAGGTCACTTCCTCCTCGTCAACCCCCGCGCCTTGCAGGGCGGCCAGATAGGATTTCTCCGCCGCCGTCACCACGTTGGCGCCGGTATCAATCAGCGAGCGGCCCACGATCTGCTCGTTCTCGTCCACCACGACCGCTTTGGTTTGCGTGGAGCCTACGTCCACACCCGCGGCGTATGCCATGAAACCCTCCTGTGACAGGCGCGTTGCGCGTTAGCGCATTGCGCGTTTATGCGTTCAGGCGTTGCACGTTCATGCGTTCATGCGTCAACGCGCAACGCATCAACGCCGTTATGCCGAATGCAATTTGCGTGTCGCCAGCCCTTCAAAGAACGCGTCAATGCGGTTCTTCATCTGCGCCTCCGAGACGACACGCTTGTCCATCATGTCGGACTCGATATACAGGCAGGCCACGTCGCGCGCCGCCATGACGGCGCGGCGGTTGTCGGCCAAGCCCGTCGAGACGGTGCGGCAACTCTTGATGGGGTGATAGACGATGCCGTCCACGTGGAACGGGTCTATCAGGTCAATCAGCGCCTGATGCTGGAACATCATCGAATCCATCGCGTGTCGGACGCTGACCAGCACGCCCTCGGCCAGGCTCTCGATGGGGCGGGTCAGGTCGTACTCGAAGCCGAGGTCCATGCCGCCCGCCGCAAACCAGAGGTAACTCGAATTCACAAAGTTGCCGCCCCACTCGGCGAACAGTTCATAGAAGCGGCGGAAGATGGGATAACATGGCACGCCGACGAAAATCAGACGGTACTTTTCGTCGTGCAGGGTGCCGATGTGGTTAGCCGTCTTATACGCCATCTCCTCCACCAGTTCTTCAAAATATCTCGCGCCCTCCGGTGTGCCGCGCAGGGCGTTGGCGACGCCGAGATAGATCGTGCCCTCGGTGATCGCGTTGAACGGGGCCGGCCGGTGCTTGTTGAACTCGAACACCTTGCGCCACGCCCGGCTCATCAGATTAGTGTAGCCCAAGACCTCGCGCAGGCGGTCAATATCGAAGCGCTTGCCGCTGACCTGCTCGCACAGGGCAATCAGTTCGCCGATCTGGTATTCCACGTAGCGGCGGTCGCGCTCAAAGTCGGCGTCGCCGGGCTTTGTCTGATCGGCGGCGCTCCGCGAGCCGGGCACGTCGAGCGTGAAGACGGGGATATGGTAGAACCGCTCCCAGATTTCCGACCATTTGATGTACGTGTTGCAGGCGTTGGTCAGCACCGCCAGATTCGGCTTCGGCACGCGCCCCATCGGGTGATGCCCGTCGCGCAACTGCATCCCCACGTCGGCCTTGACGTAGCCGCAGATGTCGGGCGAGTAGCCGTAGTCTTCGGCGACGTTCAAGTATTCATGGGCGACACGGCGCACCGCCGTCTGCAGTGAGTTGATCTCCGGGAAGACCGTATGGAGATCAAAGACGCGCAAGATTTCGGCCATACTGCCCATGACGAAGACGTAGGCCGACTGCTCGCCGCGCTCCGGCGCGCCGCTCAACCGCTCAAACCACTGGCGGAACAGCGTGCCGCCGTCTCTGGCCGCGCGGCCGACGAGGTCCTGCGTGGGGGTGTTGGTGGTCATCGAATCGCTCCTGCCTTTGGCGTTGGCGTGTTGTGCGTTAACGTACAACGCGCCAACGCGCAACGCGTGAACGCTCTCATTCAAACAGCAGATTCTCCACGAACGTCTCGAGCTGCACTTCCAGATGGTCGAAGCTGGTCATCCTCTCCTCAAACTCGCTGATGAAGTAAGGAATCGCGGCCTCGTCCAGCGCCTTGGAGTACGCTACCTGTTCGTCCAGCCCCGGCTCGCACATCTTGGCGGCGGTGATGATGGCGGCCTCGGCGTGCGCTTGCTGGATGCGCTGTAGCAACATCTTTTCTTTGGGCTTGCGCAGGTCGTGCTGTACCGGACTGTACGAGGAGTGTTCCAGATAGGCCGCGGCCAGATTCATCAGCAGGTCCCCGTCGGCGGGCACATCGTCCAGTATCCAGCGCAGGCCAATCAGCAGGTCGTCGTCCACCACGTAGCACGATTGGCCGATGACCCGCAGCATGTCGAGCGGCGGCTGTTCGCAAAAGCCGCCCTCAAAGACGATGCGCACCTTGTCGCGCCGGCGGGCGCCGCGGTCGCGAATCTGCGGGATGACCGCCTTCAGCAGTTCGTTATGCTCGTCGCGCGGGATGAAGCCGCCCAGCGCGACCAGCACGTAGGCCTCGTCCACCGCCAACAGCCACGGCGTCTCGCGCTTGATGGCATAGACCTCGCGCAGAAGGCGCCGGTTCTCGTTGAAGACGCCAATGGCCTCGCGCAGGTCGCTGTCGCTCACCAGCCGCCCCGCGATCTTCTCAATCTCGCGCTTGAGGCGCTCGTACTCGCCGCGCAGGTATTGAGCGGCGTAGGCGGAGTTGGCATTTTGTGGCAGGTAGAGAATCTGGGCCGGATAGGCAAAGTTGCGCCCCCACACCCCCGCGAGATTGCGGGCCGCGTCGCAAATCGGGTGGGTGATAAACATATCCAAATCGAGCTTATGGGTCAAAGCCAGTTCGAGCGAACTGCGCATGATCGAGCAGAGGTAGGAGCCGAAGTGCGAGTCGCCGCGCCGCGCCTCCACCGGCGCGCCGCGCACCTTGACCGGCAGTAACCCGGCGGCGAAGGCGATCTCCTCCGGGAAATAGACCTGAAAGTGGCCGAGCACCTTGCCGCCTGCCGCGCGCCACTTCTTGACGGTCGGGTAGTTCGGGTCCTCGACCAGTTCGCGGCACCACACGAACAGCTCATCCAGCGATAGATCGCGCCAGTTGTCCAAGACCTTCATCCGCTCTCCTTTGCCTGCTGTAGCGTGTCGGAGTTCTATGGCTCTTGCCAGACCGGCTTGCGCTTCTCGATGAACGCCGCCAGCCCCTCGTTGGCGTCGGCCATCGGCATCAACTCATCCAGGTAGATGCGCTCAATCTCGGCCAGCCGCGCCGCGTCGTCCGCGCCGGCATTTAGCGCGCGTTTGGTCGCGCGCAAAACCGCGCCGCTCAAGTTCGTCAGCCGCTGAACGAACGCGGCCACATCGCTCTCGAAGCTCTCCGGCGCGGCGACCTGATTGATCAGCCCCAGCGCCAGCGCCTCCTGCGCGGCCATGCTCGCGCCGGTCAGCACCATCTCGAACGCCTTCTTGCGCGGCAACATCTGCGGCAGGCGCAGGGCGGCGATGGGCGGAAAGACGC
>JACQEC010000199.1 GCA_016200765.1 Chloroflexota bacterium
GAGCCGCAGTTGGTGGATACGGGCCGCAAACTGTCCAGCACCCCGCCTTTCCCCTACTCGCGCCCGACCGTCGAGGCGCGCAAGTGCGTGTTCAACCTCTGCCCGTGCGGGAACGAGTTTGAGAAAGAGTTCGCCCAATTCCTAGAGCGCGCTGAGGATATAATCGCGTTCGCCAAACTGCCCGATCCGTTCGGGTTCTCCATCGAGTACACGGACGCGGTGAGCAATCTGCGCTACTACGAGCCGGACTTCGTAGCCGTCGCGACCGACGGGACACATCACCTGCTGGAGACCAAAGGGCGAGAGGATATTGACGTGGCCAACAAGGACCGCGCGGCCATGCTCTGGTGCGAGAACGCCGCGCGGCTGACGGGCACGGCCTGGCGCTATCTCAAAGTGCCCCAAAAAGGCTACGAGGAGTTGCAGCCAACGGACTTTGCGGATTTGAGGGCCTTCGCGCCGCCGGCGTAGTCCCATGCGGTACTGACGCAGTGGCAGGACGCCCTCGGGATAAACGCAAAATCCCGCAAGCACTTTGGCTAATTGCACAACCTAACTCCCTTCTATCTCCGAACCCCGGCCAGAGCGAGATTGTGCCTATTTTATCGGTGTTCCAGAGCGGGTGATGGGAATCGAACCCACGCCGCTTGCTTGGGAAGCAAGAGCACTACCATTATGCTACACCCGCGCGTCGTATGCCTATTTTACCGCAATTCCCGGGCGGCGCAAAAATAAAGCGAGGCTATCCTTCGATAGGTTCTTCGGCGGGCGCGTTCGACAGGCTCACGGCGGGCGCGGGCGGGGCGATGTCCGGCTGATCGCCGCGCGCGAGACCAATCGCCTGCTGTTCTTCGTCGGAGAGTGTGTAGTCGGACTGCCATTGCGCCAGCGGCTTGGCGTAGACCTTGTTGGTGTCGCGCCGGTGCAAACTGCTCAACACCACGCCGTTGCCGTTCGCGTCGGCCAGCGTCAGCGCGAAGCTCAAGTCGCCGCCAACATCGTCAAACGGGTTGAAGCGCACGAGGCCGACTTTCTGCAAGGTCAGCGGCAGAGATTCCTGCAAGCGCAGGATCGCCTCGTGGTCTTCGGCCGGGCTGGACGGCGCTTCCGCGAGTTTCGCGGCGAGCGTGTCTTGCAGACGCTCGACCCGCCGGTGCACCATCAGCACCCAGATTTCCATGACCAGAACCAGCAATGCCAGCGCGACCCACATCTCCGCCGCGCGCGATTGAAAAACTTGATTGAGCGTGTCCAAACTCTTGGCCTCCCCTGTGCGCGCACCATTGTAATCAGAAACCGCAGGGGCGTCAAAGGCGCGGTGCAATACTCATTATGCCTGAACAGACTTTGCTGATTGCGACCCACAACGCCGGAAAGATGCGCGAGTATGCCGAGATTTTCGCCGGATTGCGCCTTCGTCTGATGTCGCTGGCGGAGGCCGGCATCGGCTGGCCGGCTGAGGAGACCGGCGCGACTTTTGAGGAGAACGCGCGGCTCAAAGCCGCCGCCTACTGCGCCGCCAGCGGCTTGCTCACGCTGGCCGACGACTCCGGGCTGGAGGTGGACGCGCTGAACGGCGAGCCGGGCGTTCAGTCGGCGCGCTACGCGGGGGCGAGCGCCACGTTTGCCGAGCGCATCCGACTGCTGTTGGCGCGGCTAAACGGCGTGCCGCCGAGCCGCCGTCGCGCGCGCTTCCGCTGTGTGATCGCCATCGCACAGCCGGGCGGTTCGGTGCTGACAGCCGAAGGGGTCTGCGAGGGGGAGATTGGCTTTGAGCCGCGCGGGGAGGGCGGCTTTGGCTATGACCCGATCTTCTTCCTGCCCCAGTACGGCCAGACAATGGCCGAATTGCCCAGCGCGGAGAAGCATCGTATCAGCCATCGAGGGAAAGCCGCGGCGGCGGCCAGGCTGATGTTGGAGAGATTAGCGCGCGAAGAGGCCAACCCTTTCGACACGCTCACGTAGCAGGTATGCCGTAGACCTCGCGCATGCGCGCCGATTGCAGGTGGCAGATGGCAATCGCCAGCGCGTCGGCGGCGTCGTCGGGGCGGGGGATGTCGTCCAGATTGAGGATCATGCGCACCATCTGCTGAACCTGATCCTTGGTGGCGCGGCCATAGCCCGCCATCGCTTGCTTCACTTCCAGCGGCGTGTACTCAAACACCGCGACGCCGGCCATCGCCGCCGCCAGCAGGGCAACGCCGCGGCCCTGCCCCACGCTAAGCGCGGTGGTGACGTTCTTGTTGAAGAAAAGTTTCTCCACGGCCGCCGCATCCACCCGCGCGCGCGCCAGCAGGTCGTTCAACTGCAAATAGATAAGCCTCAACCGCTCCGGCATCGGCAAGTTGGCCGGCGTGATGATCGCCCCATACTCGACCAGCCGGAGCGCGTTGCCATCGCTCTCCACCACGCCGAATCCCGTCGTCGCCGTGCCCGGGTCGAGGCCCAGCACGCGGGTCATCAGGCGGCTTCCAGTTGCGCCAGCACCTCGTCGGTGATGTCCACGTTCGTGAAGACGGTCTGCACGTCGTCGGTCTCTTCCAGTATCTCGACCAGGCGCATCGTCGCGGCGGCCTCTTCCGGCGGCAATTCCAGATAGTTCTTCGGCACCATCGCCAGTTCAGCCGATTCGTAGGCGATCTTCTTCTCTTCGAGCGCCTGCTGAACCTTGTGCAGGGCGATGGGCGAGGTGTAGACCTCCATAGCGCGGCCTTCGATTTTGGCGTCTTCCGCGCCCAGGTCCATGATCTCCAGCGCAAACTCTTCGGGGTCCTTGCCGCGCGCCTCGATCTGGATCACGCCCTTGTGGTCGAACATCCAGCCGACACTGCCCGCTTCGCCCATGCGGCCGCCGTGGCGGCTCAAGGTGGCGCGCACTGCCGCGACGGTGCGATTGCGGTTATCGGTCAAGGTCTGGATCATCAAGGCCGAGCCGTGCGGCCCGTAGGCTTCGTATAAGACCTCTTCAAGCGCCGCGCCTTCGAGTTCGCCAGTGCCGCGTTTGATGGCGCGCTCGATGTTTTCCTTGGGCATCGAGGAGGCGCGAGCCTTGGCGACGGTCAACCGCAGGCGCACATTCGTCTCCTGATCGCCGCCGCCACTGCGCGCCGCCATCGTCAGTTCGCGCCCAATCTTGGTAAAGACCTGACCGCGCTTGGCGTCGGCGGCTCCCTTTTTACGTTTTATCGTTGACCATTTGGAATGACCGGACATAATAACACTCCACTTCTAGCAGCCATTTCAGGCTGTGTTCGTGTCGCTCTGCCACCGCCCCCCCGACTGGATCGGGGGCTCAGGCCACCGCTATTATAGCACAAGGGCGCGCGGGTCCCACAGCCGTCGGGCGTCCTTTGGCGGCGCGGAGATTGCTTCGCTTCGTCAGGTGAAACAGACAACGCCGGTGACCTACGATTTTGCGTAATAGCCGGAGGGTTGCGCGCCTTTTTACTTCCGCACAGTGTAGCTGTCAATCACCGTGCCGTTGCGGTCTTTGAGGGTGGCGGTGTCGTTGGCGCCCCATACCGGCGCGGTGCGCCCCCAGTAGAGGTCGGTGGCCGTATCCAGACCGGCTTCGCTGTGCACGCGCACACTGGACGAGGATTCCAGCGCGATGTCGGGAAAGATGTAGACGTCGCCGCGCAGGCCGGACAGCGTCCAGCCCTTCAGGTTCAAGCGCGCGCCGAGGTTCTGGATGATGACGATTTCACCGGTTGCGCCGGCGCCGGCCGGGCGCACAATCGCGGAAATCCGCAGAATGGGCACCGCCGTGGCCGCGGCGGCGCCAGTCGCGGAGAACAGCGGCGGGGTGGCGATGTCGGCAGGCGGGATGATCAGCGACTGGCCGACCGCCACCATGTTGGCGTTGCTGATGCTGTTGGCCTGCATCAGCGCCGCCATCGAGATGTTGAAGTTCGCCGCGATGAGGGAGAGCGTGTCGCCGGGCTTGACGATGTAGGTGAGCGCGGTGGTGCGGCGGGTCGGGCTAACTGCCGGCGCGAGCGGCCCCCCCTCCGCCGAGCGGCTCACCGGCGGCGGCGTGTACAGCGAAAACGCCGCCAGCACCACGATGGCGCTGACCAGCGTGGAGACCGCGGCATTGATCAGAATCAGAAAGAGGGCCTGCTGGCGAGTCACGGGGTGTCGGCGCGGATGGCGCTTTTGCCGCTGAAGATGCCGCCTTCTTCGATCAAGATCGAGCCGACCTCGACATCACCCATCACCTGACCGCCGACGAGGATCGCCAACTGGCCCTGCGCGACAATATTGCCCTTCACCTTGCCGGAGACGAGGACATCGTGGCCGCGCAGGTCGGCCTCAAGGTTTGCCGCCTTGCCGACAATAATGTTGCCATTGGTTTCGATGGAGCCTTTGTACTCGCCCTCAACGCGCACCCCGCCGGAGCATTTCAGATGGCCGTCAAAAGCGGCACCGGGGCCGAGCAGGGTCTCAAATTTGTCAGTCGGGGGATTGCGGCGGAACATGGCGGATGGCGGATGGCCGATGGCGAATGGCCGATGGCTGATAGCCGATAGCCAACCGCTGTCAGCCATTCGCCATCGGCTATTCCGTTAGGGCGCTAGATCAAGGAAGCGCACGGGATCGAGCGATTGGCCGTTCAGGCGCACCTCGTAGTGAACATGTGGGCCGCTGGCATAGCCGGTCTGGCCGGAACGGGCAATGACGTCGCCGGCCTTCACCCGCTGGCCGACGGTTACTTTGAGGTCATAGTTGTGGCCGTACAGGGTCGAGTAACCCATGTCGTGGGTGATCTCGACGGTGTTGCCGTAGCCTTCCATCCAGCCGGAGCGTGTCACCACACCGGCTTTGGTTGCCCGCACCGGCGTGAAATACCAGACGGCAATATCAATGCCCGTGTGCAACTCTCGCACGGCGGGGTTAAACAGGGCAGGCCGCCAGCCAAAATCCGACGTGATGCGCCCAACGACCGGCCAGCGGGTGGGCGCGGCGGCCAGCAACTTCAACTGCGCCTCCAGCGCGCTCTGCGTGGCGCGCTGGCTGGGGTCAATCTTGGAGAGGCGGAAGAGGGTCTGGGTCCCCAGATATTGCAGTTCTTTCTCGGCCCACGGCAGAAGAGGGCGCATAGCCTCCAGAGTCTGACTGCTTTCCAGCGCGAGCAGCATAGCGGCAGGCGGCGCGCCGCCCCTCGACAAGCTCAGGCCGCCGCCCGCGAACGCAAGGCCGTCCGAACGCGGCAGACCCAAGGCCTGACCGGACGCAGGTACGCCCGTTCGCAGGAGCGATTTCGGCGCCGGGGTCGCGGTCGGCGGGAGCGGGGTGGCCTGCGGCAAGCTGAGCAGTTGGCGCACCTGATCGGACAGCTTGCGGATGCGCTCGAAATCGGCCTGCATCTGCTGGACTTCGTCGGCGAGCGACTTCACATCGTCCTGCTGGGTCAGGATGGTTGAGCGCAACCCCCGCCCGCGCTCGGCGTTGATCTGTTGCTCTTGCGCCATGATCTCATAGCGGTTGGCCAGTTCGCGGTAGCGGAAGCCAAAGTAGGCCACGCCAAGCAGCAGACCGACGAGCACGATCGCCACCGAGGACACCAACGACCGCGGCAGGCTCAAGCTGATAGGCGGCCGATCGTTATGGGGAACGATCAGTATGGTCAGACGATGATCTTTTTTCATGATAGGAGTGCGCCCTGCCGACGGCCAGAATCTTAACCACAACCGCCCAACCTGTCAAATCTGCCCCAGCTAGCCTTCACGTTTTCATAACCTGTAAACGAGCCTCTTTCCGGCGGGTGGAACTTTTATGTCACGAGCGTTGTACTTTAGATGAGGATGGTTGCTATGAGGAGAATGGTTGCTATGAGAATGATGACCCTGTTCTGCCTGCTCATCATCACGGCCTGCACGGCTCCGGCTCAACCCGCAGAGCCATCGTCTGTTCCAACAACCCTGCCCACCTCGACCACACCGCCATCAGGTGAAACGACCGATACACCCATCGCAGCGCAGCTCACCGCCACCCCTGTGCCCACTGCCACGCCGACCGCGACGCCCTATATCGCCGCCGTTCCGCCGCCCGGCGACGCCGTGCTTCTCTCCGTGCTTGACCAACAGGAGCAACGACGCGAAATTCGCCTGGTTGACCCGGCAACTGGTCAAAAGATACCCGGCTATCCGCCGATCAAGGCGGCCCACGCTGCGTTTTCGCCGGATGGCCAGAAACTGGCGGCTATCGAGTACGGCGGCCAGTCTTGCGTCACAGCGGGCGGCTCGCTCTGCGTGCCGGTCGTGCTGCATCTGGTGGACATTCAGACGTGGCACGAAGTCACAGCGGCACTCCCTGCGCTTCCCCCGTCGGGCTGGGCTGAGCCTATCGCCTTCAGTCCGGACAATGCCCGTCTGGCATTGGTCTACCAAGAAACCGATGCCGGTGCGCTCATGCTCTTCGACACGTCTCAGGCGCGGCTTATCGCCCAGCGCCCGCTGGACTTCCGCGTCGCACAGATGGCTTTCGCGGCAGACGGCAAGATGCTCTCGCTCTACGGCCAGCCCGATGGGCCCCATTTCGGTGAAGTCAAACCACCCCCACCGCGAATTTTGCTCGTGGATGGCGCGACACTCGACCTCAAGTGGAATCAAACGCTCGCCGACATCGTCAGCGGCTCCTGGTGTCTGGAAACCTGTGATCAGTCTCACGAACTGCGCCTATCGGTCTCGTGGAGACCAGCTGCGCTCTTCTCGCGCGATGGGGGCCGCCTCACCATTGTCCACGCAGACTCAGAACGCCTGACGACGGTGGATCTCTCGGCGCGGACAGTGCGCACCGTCGAGATTCGAGCAGCGCGCTCCTGGTTTGAGCAATTGTTAGACCTCACTGCCGGCGTCGCCGAGGCCAAAGGGGGGTTCGTGGGGGCCTACAAGACTGCAGTCATCTTGCCGGATGGGAAGACGCTCTACCTGCTCGGCCAGATGATGAACGCCGCGCGCGACTCGCAGGGCCGCTGGGACACGACCTATGCCACCACCGGCCTGCATGTCATTGACACACAGAGTGGCCGCCAGACCGCCACCCGCGAAAGTTCGTCAAAGTGGATCAAGCTCACAGCGGATGGCGCAACCCTATTGCTCACGGGCAACGACGTGCAGAACAACTGGTGGAGCGAGGTCTATGACACGCGCACCTTGCAGCGCGTCGCCCGGCTCGACCAATGGGAAGTGACGCCCTCTCGTCGGCTCGACGGTCAGCCCATCCTCCTCGCCAGCCAGCCGCTCCGAAGGCAGCCTCAGCTAGCCGTCCTCGACCCCCGCACCTTCGCCGTGCTCCACATCTGGTCAGCGGACACCTTTGACTTCTGGCCATCCGCTATCGTGTGGGAGTAGGGAGTAGGAAGTAGGAAGTAGGGCTGTTTCTGAGCCTTCGGCCGCTGCTGTTGCGCCTCCGGTTGCTGTCGTTGCCATCCCTTACTCCCTACTCCTTAGGGCGGGTACAAGACCCGCCCCTACCCCCTACTCCCTACTCCTTCCCTTCCCTCGGCCAGTTCCGCCAGCGCCTTCTCCCTCTGCTCTCGCCGGAAACTCATCGTATAGAGGTCATAGTACATGCCCTGCCGGGCGAGCAGCTGCTGGTGCGATCCCCGCTCGGCAATGCGCCCGTCGCTGACGACCACGATCTGGTCGGCCTTGGTAATGGTGCTCAAGCGGTGAGCAATCACAAAGGCGGTGCGGCCTTTCAACAGCCGCTCGAGCGCCCGCTGAATGATCTGCTCGGTGTGCGTGTCAATGGACGAGGTCGCCTCGTCCAGAATCAGAATGCGCGGGTCGGCGAGGAGCGCGCGCGCGAAAGAAACGAGTTGCCGCTGACCGACCGACAGCGTGACACCGCCCTCGCCGACCGGCGTGTCGTAGCCTTTCGCCAGCGTGGCGATGAACTCGTGCGCGCCCACCGTCTGGGCCGCGCGGGTGACCTCCTCGTCCGTTGCCGTCAGCCGCCCGTAGCGAATGTTGTCTTTGATCGTGCCGCTGAACAGGAATGTCGCCTGCAGGACAACGCCCATCTGCCGACGGAGCGACTCGCGCTTGACCTTGCGGATGTCGTAGCCGTCTATGGTAATGGCGCCCTTCTTCACCTCGTAGAAGCGGCTGAGCAGGGCGACCAGCGAGCTTTTTCCGGCGCCGGTTTCGCCGACGAAGGCCACCGTCTGGCCGGCGGGCACGTCGAGGTTAATGTCGTGCAGGACGTTCACCCCATCGCTGTAGCCAAAGGTGACGTGGTCCACCTTGACGTGGCCGACGATGGGCGGCAGTTCAATCGCATCCGGGGCTTCCAGAATATCCGGTTCGGTGTCCAGCAGTTCGATGATGCGCTCGCCGCTGGCCATGGTCGCCTGCAGGGTGTTGTAGCGCTGGGTCAAGTCGCGGATGGGGTCGAAGAAACGGTCCACATACAGCACCATCGCCACCAGCACGCCAGCGGTGAGACCGCCCTCCAGCACCGCCACGCCCCCAAAGCCCACCACCAGCGCGGTCGCCAGCGAGCCGATGATGTCAATCGCGGGAAAGAAGAGCGACGACAGCCGCGCGGCGTCCATGTTGGCGTCTAGATGTTCGCGGTTCAGGCGGTCAAAATAGGCGGCGTTGACGCCCTCGCGGCTGAACGACTGCACCACGCGCACGCCGGTAATATTCTCGTTCAGGTTGGCGTTGACGGCGGCAATCTTGCGCCGCACCTGACGATAGGTTTCGCGCGCGCGTCTGCGCCAGATGGCCGTGACGATGACCATCAGCGGCAGGACGGTGAACGTGAGCAAGGACAGCGGCACGTTCAGCGAGAGCATGGCGACGATGATGCCCACCAGCACGAAGATGTCGCTGAAGACGCCGACGACGGCCCAGGTGACAAACTCCTGCATCACGCCCACGTCGCCGATCACGCGCGAGATGATCCGCCCAACCTCGTAATGGTCGTAGAAGGACAAGGTCAGTTTCTGCAGGTGCTCAAAGAGCCGGGTGCGGAAGGTGTAAATCAGCGTCTGGCCGACCCACGCCATGGTATAGATCTGGGTGAAGTTCGTCACCCAGTTCAGCCCGGAGGCGAGCAGGTAGGCGACCACCATCTGGCCGAGCAAGGCCGTGTTGCCTTTCGCCATGCCCTCGTCAATCGCCAGTCGGATGATCGTTGGCCCGGCCAGGCCCGACACCGCGCGCACGATCATGACCACAAAGGCAAACGCGACCTGTTTGCGATAGGGCTTGAGATATTCCAGCAGGCGCCCCATGACCCGCGGGTCATACGCCTTGCCGATGATATCGTCGGGGTCGGTCGCCGAGTTGCCGCGTCCTGAGCCTGTCGAAGGGCCCGCGCCTGTTCGCATCGCCATAACCGTTAGTCTCCCACTTGCCCTTCGACACCCTTCGACAGGCTCAGGGTGCTAGGCTCAGGGCTGGCCAATGCCGCAGGCTGATAGCGCGCGGTTTCTTCTTGATCTCTCAACTGCAAGTCGTAAATCCGCCGGTACAGGCCGCCCTCGGCCAGCAACTGTTCGTGCGTGCCGCGCTGGACGATGGCCCCGTGGTCGAGCACCAGAATCTGGTCGGCGCTCTTGAGCGTGATCAGCCGCTGGGCGATGACGAAAGTGGTGCGCCCCTGCATCAGCGTGGACAGCGCCTGCTGGATGAGGTATTCGGTCTCGGTGTCCACGTTGGACAGCGAATCGTCGAGAATAAGGATGCGCGGGTTGAGCAGGAGCGCGCGGGCAATGGCGAGGCGCTGGCGCTGGCCGCCGGAGAGCGTGACGCCGCGCTCGCCGATGCGCGTCTCGTAGCCGTCGGGCAAGGCCATGATGAAGTCGTGCGCGCGCGCGGCCTGCGCGGCGGCGATCACGTCGTCCAGCGGCGCGGTGCGATGGCCATAGGCGATGTTGGCGCGGATGGTCGCGGAGAACAGGAACGTCTCTTGCAGGACGATGCCGATCTGCCGGCGCAGTGAAGCCAGCGTCACGTCGCGGATGTCATGCCCGTCCACCGTCACGCGGCCAGCCTGCTTTACGTCGTAGAAACGCGGGATGAGGGCGATGATGGTGCTCTTGCCGGAGCCGGTCGGGCCCATCAAGGCGATTACCTCGTTGGGTCGCGCTGTAAAGGAGACATGGCGCAGAACGGGCCGCTCGCCGTAGGCAAACGTCACGTCCTCGAACCGGACTAGCCCCTGGACACTCTCCAGCGTCAGCGCATCCGGCTTTTCCTGCACCTTAGACGGCTCGTCGAGAATCTCATAGAGCCGCTCGCCCGACGCGCCCGCGTTGGACAGCATGTTGACCAGAAAGCCGAGGCGCTGAACCGGCAGGGCCAGCATCACGATATAGGAGTTGAACGCGACCAGCGTGCCGACGCTGATTTCGCCGCGCATCACCGCCTGCCCGCCGAGCCCAAGCAGAATCGCCGTCGAGCCGGCGATAATGAAATTCATGAAGGGGAAGGTGCTGGCCCATGAGCGCACGACCGCTAGCCGCCGCTGGAGGTACTCCCGGTTCTCGGCGTTGAACTTGGCATTCTCGTGATCCTCGCGCGCAAACGCCTTGACGACACGGACGCCGGTCGAGTTTTCCTGCAAGGTCGTGCTGAGTTTGCCCATCTGCTCCTGCACGCGCTTCGACAGCACGCGCTGGTTCATGCCGAAGCGGATGGTCACGAGTACCAGCACCGGAATGGGCGTGAGGGTCAGCAGGGTCAGCCGCACATCGGCGGAGAGCATGATGATCAGGCTGGCGACGAGCAGGACGAAAATGTTGGTCAGGTCGAGCAGGCCATTGCCGATGAAGCGCTGCACCTGCTCCACGTCGCTGGTCGCGCGCGACATCAGGTCGCCGGTGTGCGCCTTGTCATGGAAGGCAAAGGAGATGCGCTGAATCTTGTCGTACAGCTCATTGCGCAGGTCGTAGGCCACGCGCTGGGCCAGCCATTCGGTCAGGTAGCGCAAACCGAAGCCGAACACGCCGCGCACCAGCGCCAGGCCAAGGATGAGCAGGCCGATATTGACCATCAAGGCGCGGTCGCCGCGCGAAAGCCCCTGATCAATGACCAACTTGATCAGCCACGGCACCAGCAGGTTCAGCCCGATGGTCACAAACAGGCAGAAGTAGGTGATGAAAACCTGCTTCTTGTAGCGGGCCATCGTGGCCAGCAGGCGGCGCGCCTGCGAATCAGCGATTTTCATAAGTCAGGAGACAACCACACCTCAATTTTAGATTTTTGATTTCAGATTTTTCGCGCAGCGTGCCAATCTAAAATCAAAAATCGGAAATCTAAAATCACCGGCCATCAGCCAGCAGCCGTCGCCTGTTCAAACTCGGTCAGGCCGTCGTCGAGCAGGGCAAACAACTCATCCAACTCCGCGTCGGTGATGGTGAACGGCGGGCAGAGCAGAAAATGGTCGCCGTTGATGCCGTCGGCGGTGCCGCCGCCGGGGTAGGTCACCAGCCCGTGGCGCAGGCAGATCGCCGCGAGGCGGGCGTTGGCGCGCAGGGCGGGCGGGAAGGTCTCTTTCGTCCGCTGATCCTTCACGATCTCGATGCCCATCAACAGCCCTTTGCCGCGCACGTCGCCGACCGTGCGATGCTTGAGCAGAGCGCGCCCGCGCCGGAAGAAACCCTCCTCCAGCGCCGCCACCCGCGCCACCAACTCCTCCTGCTCGATGATGTCCAGCACGGCTACGCCGACAGCGGCAGAGAGCGGGTTGGACGCCATCGTGTAGCCGTGCACAAAAGCCGCGCCGGTTTCGACAAACGTATCGCGAATCTTGTCGTGGGCGATGACCGCGCCGAGGGGAGCGTAGCCGCCGCTCAAGCCTTTGGCCGAGGTGATGATGTCGGGCACGACGTTCCAGTGCTCGATGCCGAAATTCCTGCCGGTGCGCCCGAAGCCGGTGATGACCTCGTCGGCGATGAAGAGGATGTCGTAGCGGTCGCAGATGTCGCGGATAATGCTGAAGTATTCAGGCGGCGGGGTCGTCGCGCCCGCGGCGGCGCCGACAACCGGCTCGGCAATGAAGGCCGA
>JACQEC010000186.1 GCA_016200765.1 Chloroflexota bacterium
CGCGTTCGCGATCATTCCGGGCATCGCGGCGGTGGGCGTGCTGGGCATCGTGATTACGGCGGCGTTCATCCTGTGGAAGATTATCCAGATGGTGTTCCTCGGCCCGCTCAACGAAAAGTGGGCTAACATGAAGGACATGGCGTCGTTTGAGTTGGTGTCCATGACGCCGCTGGCGGTGTTCATGGTGCTGATTGGCCTCTACCCGAAGCCGATACTCGACCTCATCAACGCCTCGGCGGTGGCCGTCTTGAAGCTGATGGGATAACAGGGAATTTTAGATTTTTGATTGTGGATTTATGAAAATCCCCATTTGAAGTTGAGGGGGATTGCAGGTTGAAATCAAAGATCTAAAATCTACAGTCGAAAATTGAACAATGAACCTTTATGGATCAACTACTTCTCCTCGGCCCTGAAATCATCCTCACCGTCTGCGCACTGGCGGTGCTGACGATAGACCTGTTCTCCGCAGAGCGCGGGCGCGCGTGGTCGCCGGCGCTAACGCTGGCGGGTCTGGCGCTGGCGGCGCTGGATGCGGCGGCGCTGTTCGGCGCGCCAGCCCAGCCGGTCTTCGGCCAGATGGTTGTGGCCGACGCCTTCACCGGTTTCTTCCGGCTCACCTCGCTGGCGCTGGCGGCGCTGATTGTCTTTGCCGCCAAGGAGTATATCGAGAAGCGCACTAAATACATCGCCGAGTTCTACGCCCTGCTGTTGTTCGTGACGCTCTCGATCATCCTGCTGGCCGCCTCGGTTGACCTGATCATGGTCTTCCTGTCGTTTGAGTTTTTGAGCATCACCTCGTACATCATGGTCGGCTACCTGCGGGACGACAAGAAGTCGAGTGAAGGCTCGATCAAGTATTTCCTCTACGGCTCGGTCTCGTCGGCGATCATGCTGTACGGCATGTCCCTGCTCTACGGCGCGAGCGGCGTGACGAACTTGAGCGCGATGGCGCAGGCGTTCGCCAAAATCCCCGCGCCGATGCAGTCGCTGGTGGTGATGGGCATTCTGCTGACGATTGTGGGCTTCGGCTTCAAGATTGCGCTCGCGCCGTTCCACCAGTGGTCGCCCGACGCCTACGAGGGCGCGCCGACGCCGGTGACGGCCTTTATCTCGGTGGGGCCCAAGGTGGCGGGCTTCGCGGTGCTGGCGCGCGTGATGATCGTCGCCCTGCCGCACTTTGCCGCCGACTGGTCGAGCCTGTTGTGGGCGATTGCCGCGCTCAGCATGACGCTGGGCAATCTGGTGGCTCTGCGCCAGCGCAACATCAAGCGCCTGCTGGCGTACTCGTCCATCGCGCAGACCGGCTACATGCTGATCGGCATCGTCGCCAACGTCGCCAACGGAGAGGGACTGCGCGGCATTCTGGTCTATCTGATCGCCTATATCTTTACCAATATCGGCCTGTTCATCGCGGTCATCGCCTACTCGGAGCAGGTCGGCTCGGATGACATCGAGGACTACGCGGGCATGATCCGGCGCGCGCCCTTCATGGCGGTGGCGATGCTGATCTTCTTCCTATCGCTGGCGGGCATCCCGCCGACGGCGGGCTTCATCGGCAAGTTCTTGGTGTTTGGCGCGGCGCTGGACGCGGCGCGCGGGAGCGCGAACAGCACGCTGATCTGGCTGACGGTCATCGGCGCGGTGAACAGCGTGATCTCGGTGGGCTACTACTTCAACATCGTGCGCTATATGTTCTTCCTGCCGCCGAAGGACGAGACGAATGTGACCGTCTCGCGGTCGTTGAACTGGTCGCTGGCCGCGGCGACGCTGATGACGCTGGTGGTCGGGCTGGTGCCGCAGCCGTTTATCACGTTTGCCGAGGCGTCGGTGAAGGCGATTTTTGGAGGCTAGCCCTCCGCGCGTTAGAGCGTTGGCGCGTTCCGCGTTGCGCGTGACGGGTGACAGGCAAGGCGGGAGTAGGGGGCGACCTCAAAGTCAAATGACTCGCCAGCAGGATTCTGCTGCTCGCTCGTGGCGGATAGTCATATCCGCCACTGATGGCCGCTGGATTTGCGACCAGCGGGAGCGAAGGTCGTCACCAACGACTTTTGAGGGGCCCTGGGTGGTTCGAGACTTTATCTTGACAGCCCGCATTATTTGTGATATATTTCACAATAAGAGTGGACGATGACGGACAAGAAGCCGACGCCCATCATCGGCGCGGGGATTTTGGCGCAGTTGAGTTTTGCGATTGCCACGGCGATGGTCGTGCCACTGGTGGCGGGCATCTGGTTGAGCCAGGCTTTCGGCCTCGGCCCGATTGCCATCGTGTGTGTGATGGCCGCTGGCTTGACGATTGGCTCGGCAGCGGTCTATCGCATCATCAAAGATGCGTACGAGCAATTGGGAGGCAAGTAGGGGTGGCTGATCTGGATTTTTAAGGTAAATCCCTCTTGACTTTGGACTATATTTGTGGATAAATTTCACAATAGAAGCAGGCAGAGCAACAACCCTCAGGCAGGCTTGGAGCCTACAAGCCTTGATGAGATGAGGGCGGTCGAGGCTGGTTTTCGCGTATCTATACCCAGGGCGGCCCAGACCGAAGCGCTCGCGTGGAGGATGGTAAACTTGAACAGACAACGTATCATCTGGCTGGTCATCTTTTTGGTGGGCGCGGCCGCGCTGAAGGTGCTGCTGCCCTTCCCACAGGAACAGCTGCATCCTTCGGTCGTGCCCGAGCCGGTAATGCTCATCGGCGGCTTCGTGGTCACGAACTCGCTGCTGATCACGCTGGTCGTGGACTTGTTGCTGATCCTGACCGTGATCGGCGCGACACGCCGCTTGAGCCTGGTGCCGGGCGGCCTGCAAAACGCGATGGAAATTACACTCGAAGCCATCATGAGGCTGGTGCGGCAGACGGTGAGCGGAGACGAAAAGCGCATCCGCTGGTTCTTCCCGTTTGTGATCACAATCTTCTTGTTCCTGGTGCCCGCCAACTTGCTGGGTCTGATGCCGGGCTTCGGCCCGCTCGGCATCCTGCATTACGATCGGCCCGACCAACATACGCCCCAAGGCGTGACGCCGCTGCTTGACCTGCCGGCGTCGTCGGTCTTCCAAGTGCCACCCGAACTGCGCGCGGTTGCCCAACAGGAAGAGGCCAAGACGTCCAGCGAGGCCGAATTCGTGCCGCTCTTTCGCGCGCCATCGTCCGATCTGAATACGACGCTGGCTCTGGCGCTTGTCTCGTGGGTGATGACACAGTTCTTCGGCTTCCGGCATCTCGGTGTGCTCGGCTATCTGCGCAAGTACTTCGTCTTCGACAAACTGCGACGCGGAATCGGGGGACTCTTCAGCGGCAAGACGAAGGGTGTGGGGGGCATGCTGGTCTTCGGCGTGATTGACTTTGCGGTAGGCATCCTCGAACTCATCTCGGAGTTCTCAAAGGTTATCTCGTTCACCTTCCGTCTGTTCGGCAACATCTTCGCGGGCGAGGTGGTGCTGCTCGTCATGGCATTCCTCTTCCCGCTGTTGCCACTGCCGTTCTACGGACTGGAAACCTTAGTAGGGGTCATTCAGGCCTTCATTTTCGCGATCCTGACGCTCGTGTTCATGACGGGCGCGACCACCCCGGCGCACGGCGCCGAAGAGCATCATTAATCGCGTTGAACGTTAAACGCTCAAACATTTAACGTTTGTCGCCAACTATTGTAGAGGAGAAGAGATCATGGACTTGTCAGCTTTGCAGCAGGTTGCTTTGAGCGACGCGGGACTACGCTTACTCGCGACGGCCCTGGCCATCGGCCTCGGCACTATCGGGCCGGGCATCGGCATCGGCGTGGTCGTGAACGCGGCTATCCATGCTATTGGCCGCAATCCAGACGCCGCTGGTCAGGCGCAGCTCAATATGTTCCTGGGCATCGCCTTCACCGAAGCGCTGGCCATCTTCGCGCTGGTCGTGGCACTGCTGATCGGCTTCAAGATTCTCTAAGGCGTTAAAACGCTCGAACGTTTTGACGCAGCCAAGGGGGTATAACGTGGACAAACTAGGTGTGAGCCTGCCGTGGCTGATCGCCCAGATCATCAATTTTGTCATCCTGCTGCTCATTCTGCAGCGCTTCTTATATAAACCACTGCTGAACATGATCGAAAAGCGCCGCAGTGAGATCGCCAACGCGCTGGCGAACGCCGAGAAGGTGCGCCAAGAAGCGGCGGCCAAGCAGATGGAATTTGAGAAGCAGTTGGAGGCCGCGCGCCGCGAAGCGCAGGAGGCCATCGCGCGCGCCACCGCGCAATCGGAAAAGGTGCGGCAGGAGATTGTCGCGCGCGCCAACGAAGAAGCGGCGCAGATCAAGGCGAAGGCGATGGCCGACGCGGATTACGAGCGCCGGCAGGCGATGGTCGAGTTACAGGCGCAGGTGGCCGAGTTGTCGCTGGCGATCACGCGCAAGGTGCTGGCCGGCGGCGCGATCAACGAGATGGCCCACCGCCAGTTGGTTCAGCAGTTTCTGAGCGATGTGGAGAGGGCGTAATGTCGAACCCAAATGAGCCCGAAGCCGTCGCCAAAGCAATCTACGAAGCGACGGTGCAAGAGTTAGCGGCGTCGAGCGACCCGGCGCTGGAGCGCGAGGTGCTCCGCAGTCTGACCCAGATGTTCAGGGGCGACCAGCACGGCGCGCACATTACCAGCGCGGTGCCCTTGATGGCGGCGGAGAAGGCGGCGCTGGAGAGCAGGCTGTCGGCTAAATTTGGCCGCGCGCTGACCTTCGAATACAAGGTTGACCCGGCCCTGCTGGGCGGCGTGGTGGCGAAGGTGGGCGATAAGATCATAGACGGCTCGCTCGCCAGCAAGTTGAACGCCATGCAGGAAACCCTGCTGGGCGCGCGATAGGGCGCAACCGCCGCAAACCGAGTTTAGCGTGGCTACGAGGAGATAGGACTTATGGGAATCCGCGTTGACGATATCGCCGCGGCCTTGCGCCGGCAGATTGAAATGTACGAAGCGCCGCGCACGGTGGCGGCGGATGTGGGGAATGTCATAGACGTTGGCGATGGCATCGCGCGCGTCTCGGGGCTGGCGAACGTCATGGCGTCCGAGTTGGTGGAGTTTGACAACGGCGTGCTGGGCATCGCGCTGAACCTCGAAAACGACAACATCGGCGTGATCATTATGGGCGAGTACGCCAATATCGCCGAAGGCTCGCTGGTGCGCGGCACGGGGCGTATTGTCTCGGTGCCGGTGGGCGATGGGGTGATTGGCCGCGTGATCAACGCGGTCGGCCAGCCGCTGGACGGCAAGGGGCCGGTGGCCTCCAACAAGTTGCGCCCGATTGAAATTATTGCGCCGAGCGTGGTGCAGCGCCAGCCGGTCAACACACCCGTGCAGACCGGCATCAAGGTGATTGACGCGCTGATCCCCATCGGGCGCGGCCAGCGCGAATTGATCATTGGCGACCGGCAGACCGGCAAGACGGCTATCGCCATAGACACGATCATCAACCAGCGCCGCACGAAGGACCTGCTGTGCATCTACGTCGCCATCGGCCAGAAGCTGGCGAACGTGGCGCAGATTGTCGCCACGTTGGAGAAGGAAGGCGCGATGGAGTACACGACGGTCGTGGTCGCCTCCGCCTCCGACCCCGCGCCCCTGCAATATATCGCGCCGTATGCCGGCTGTGCTATCGGCGAGGAGTTCATGCACTCCAAGCGCGACGCGCTGATCGTCTATGACGACCTCTCCAAGCACGCCTGGGCCTACCGGCAAGTCTCGCTGTTACTGCGCCGCCCGCCGGGGCGCGAAGCCTATCCGGGCGATGTGTTCTACCTGCACTCGCGCCTGTTGGAGCGCGCCGCGCGGTTGGACGATTCGCGCGGCGGCGGCTCGCTGACGGCCCTGCCGATTATTGAGACGCTCCTGGGCGACGTCTCGGCCTATATCCCGACCAACGTGATCTCCATCACCGACGGGCAGATTTATCTTGAAAGCGACCTGTTCAACGCGGGCATCCGCCCGGCGCTGAACATCGGCATCTCCGTCTCGCGCGTCGGCTCCAGCGCGCAGACGCGGGCGATGAAGGGCGTGGCGGGCCCGCTGAAACTGGAACTGGCGCAGTTCCGCGAACTGGCCGCCTTCGCGCAGTTTGGCTCTGACCTCGACAAGGCGACGCAGGCGCAGTTGGAGCGCGGGCGGCGGCTGACCGAAGTGATGAAGCAGTTGCAGTACGTGCCGATGAGCCTGAATAACGAGGTGGAGATCATCTTCGCCGTCACGCAGAACTTCACCGACGATGTGCCGGTCGAGAAGATGCATGACTGGGAAGAGGCCATGCACCGCTACATGGACAGCAACTATCCCGAACTGGGCGCAAGGATTGCCAAGGAAAAGGCGCTCTCGCCGCAGACGACCGAGCAGTTGAGAGCGGCTATCAGCGAGTTC
>JACQEC010000014.1 GCA_016200765.1 Chloroflexota bacterium
ACCGGATCGTGATAGATGCCCCAATCGGCAGGCGCGTCCCAGTGCGGGCCCGACGTCGGCGGCGTGGAGTTGTACGGCGCATGTTGTTGGCCAATCTGCACATGCTGACCGCCCAGCGAGGGCACGGGCGTGCCCACTGCCGCCGGGTTGCTGAACGCCTGCGCCGATGTCGTCATGTAGAGCACGATAATACCGATCACCAGCACGAGCACGATACCGCCACTGATCAACCAGAACGAGCGGTTGCTCAAGATACTGCGATCCCCTGGTTGGCTCTTGCGCGACGACGCTCGCGCCGCGCGCCGCTCACTTGCTCGCGGCATGTTTTCCTCCCTGATCGTCTATCCGGATATACCTATTTCGTGCTCCAGGAAACTGAAATGTCAACAGAACCTAGACAGTCATCCCGTGCGCTAAGGCCGCGTACAATCCCTCGAACAACGCAACGCCGTGCGCTTCCAGTTCCGCGTCGGAGAGGTTCGCCCGCCGCCAGCCGTGCAGCACCGCGTCAACCCCGGCGGTCTCTGCGCGCGCGGCGCGCCCGTCGCGCAGGTCAATCTCGTGGACGATCTCCGCCATCGCCTGCAAGGCCGGCTCGCTCAGGCCGAAGGCCGCCAGCATCGCCTCAAACGTGCAGAGCCCCAGTTGGTGCCCAAACTGGCCCTCGCTGAAGTCAAAGGCAATCTCGTCCGGCTCCGGGCGCAGAGCGTAGCGGACGCGCGCTTGCGGGTTGACGAAACGGCGGATGAGCCAGATGCAGGCCAGACGGTCTACGTGCGGGCGGGGGCGCGTCACCCAACAGCGCTGGCGGTACTCGGCGATGGGCGTCAAGGCTACGTTCGCGGCGGCGGGGCGCGGCGGAATCAGCGCAGTCTCGATCCGCTCAAGGCGGGCATTGAGGCGCGCGCCTTCCGCGCAGTCAAAGTAGTCAACGCGCGAGACCTCGACGTAGCGGCGGCGCAGACGGCTCACCGTGTCGCGCGCGCGTGGGGGGTCTGCCCGCTTCTTGCGCGCGGAGAGGGATTTCTCGAGTTCAGCCGCTTCATCGTCAATCGCCTTGTAATCGGCCTGCCGCGTCTGGTTGAACAGCGCGATCAACTGCGGGTCGGTCAGCCCCTCAAACTGGTCAACGCGCAGCAACAGAGCCTCGCCCTTTGAGCGACGGATCTCCTGCGCGAGCCATTGAAACCCCTCGACGCACTCCTCGCGCGCGGGCAGGACATAGACGCCGCTGGTCGGCGAAACCGCGCCCAGCCGCCCCAGCCGCCGCCAGAGTGCCACGCGCGGGCTGGAGCGAGCCGCGCCCGGCAAGGAGTAGGAGAACGCGATCCAGTTCATGTATCGGCATTGTAACAGAAGTTACTAAACCATGCAAATATTATTTCAGTTGGAATATGGCTTAGCGCAAAGTCATGGGCAGGAGGGTGAATCACGAGTATAGCGCAGAAACGTCGGAGAGGTGAGGAGGTTGGGCGTGAGTTACGCAGGCGGTTAGAAACCGCCTGCTATGAAGAGAAAACCCGCTGAAGCGGGTTGAGACCGGTTCGCTCAGTGCGCTGCGTGACGGGCAAGCGGGGATCAGGCCGAAGGGTCGGAGAGGTGAGAGGGTCTGCGCTCAGGGCGCAGCCACGGCCAGCCCCCGATCCAGTCGGGGGCCAGCCATGCGGTTGCCCCACAGCGTGCGGTGTGGCGGTTGCTCCGCCCCGACGAATCTGCGCTATACCCGTGAATCACAATCATTTTGCCTCTTGCGCCACACCTCTATATACTTCGGGTGTATCACAGCCTCGTGATTCAGGAGAGTATGATGACTCAGACTGAACTCTGCACCATGACCGCCGTCGAGATGGCCGCGGCGATTCGCGCGAAACGACTGTCGCCCGTCGAAGTCATTGACGCGATGTACGCGCGCATCGCGCAGGTGAATCCCCGGCTCAACGCCTACTGCACGCTCACCGAAGAGGCCGCGCGCCAGGCCGCGCGCCAGGCCGAGGCCGCCGTCATGCGCGGCGACGCGCTGGGCGCCCTGCACGGCGTGCCGGTTTCGATCAAAGACCTGCTCATCACGCAGGGCGTGCGCACGATGCGCGGCTCGAAGATTTACGAGCAGTTCGTGCCAACGGAAGACGCGCCATCGGTCGTGAAACTGAAGGCGGCGGGCGCGATCGTGCTGGGCAAGACGACCACGCCGGAGTTCGGATGGAAAGGCACCACCGACTCACTCGTGACCGGCATCAGCCGCAACCCGTGGAACCTCAACCGCACCTGCGGCGGCTCGTCGGGCGGCGCGGGCGCGGCGGTGGCCGCGGGGCTGGGCCCGCTGGCGGTTGGCACCGACGGCGGCGGCTCGATCCGCATCCCCGCGTCGTTCAACGGCATCTTCGGCCTGAAGCCCTCCTTCGGGCGCGTCGCGGCGTACCCGCCGAGCGCGGTGGCGATGCTTTCGCACACCGGCCCGATGACGCGCACCGTGCGCGACGCGGCGCTGATGCTGGGCGCGATGGCCGGCCCGGACGAGCGCGACCTCGGCTCTTTGCCCGCCGACCACAGCGATTATCTGGCGGCGTGCGAGGGAGGCGTCAAGGGATTGCGGGTGGCCTGGAGCGCGAACCTCGGCTACGCGCCGGTTGACCCGGAGGTGGCGCGCATCACCGACGACGCCGCCCGCGTCTTCGCCGACCTCGGCTGTCACCTCGAAGCCGCCGACCCCGGCTTCCCGAACCCGGAAGCGTTCTTCGACGTGCTGTGGATCAGCGGCCTCGGCACGTACCTGCGCGACTATTTACCGCAGTGGCAGAGCCAGATGGATGCGGGGCTGGTCAATCTGGTCAAGCAGGTGGATCAATTTACGGCGACCGACCTCGCGGGCGCGCTGATGCAACGCGCGAACCATTGGGACGTGACGCGCCGCTTCTTCGAGCGCTACGACCTGCTGCTCACGCCGACGCTTGCCGTCGCAGCCTTTGAAGCCGGCGCCGTCGCGCCGAGCGAGATCGCCGGTCACAAAATCTCGTGGGCGGGCTGGACGCCGTTCACGTTCCCGTTCAACCTGACGGGCCAGCCAGCGGCGACCGTGCCCTGCGGCTTCACCGCCGAGGGCTTGCCCGTCGGTTTGCAGATTGTCGGGCGGCGCTTTGCCGATGCGCTGGTCCTGCGCGCGTCCGCCGCATTCGAGGAGGCGCGGCCCTGGGCGGCCAAGCGACCGGCGCTATAGGCTGACGTGGCGTGCTTCGACATCCTTCGACATCCTTCGACAGGCTCAGGATGCAGGCTCATGCTTCGACAGGCTCATGCTTCGACAGGCTCAGCACAGGCGGCAGGAGAGGCAGAGAGCGAGGCTGGGAGGGCACGATGGACATTCTAGGCATTGACATTGGCGGCACGGGTATCAAGGCTGCCATCGTGGATACGGATCAGGGTACACTGCGAACCGAGCGGTTGCGCGTGCTCACACCGCACCCCTCGACGCCGAGCGCGGTCTCGAAAGCCGTCGCCAGGGTAGTTCAACAGTTTGACTGGAAGGGGCCTATCGGCTGTACCTTTCCGGCCATCGTCAGCAGTGGCGTGATTCGCAGCGCCGCCAATGTGGACAAGGGCTGGATTGGCCTGAACGGGCAAGACCTGCTGAGCAAGGCGACCGGCCGCCCGGTCGTCTTGCTGAACGACGCCGACGCCGCCGGCATCGCCGAACTGCGGTTTGGGGCGGGGCGCGGCCAGCCCGGGCTGGTCAT
>JACQEC010000181.1 GCA_016200765.1 Chloroflexota bacterium
AGGACCCCTGAATCGTTGCCGATCATCAACGCGCATCGCTGATAGAGCGCGCCGAGTTGCCCGAAATTTAGCCGCGCGGTTAAATCCAACGGCGTGGCCGTGAGCCTGTCGAACGGCATGGCCGCGCGCACCGCCTGCGTCGCCTCGCGGTCGCTGTCCGCGCCGATCAAGACCACCGTGGCCTTATAGGTCTCGCTCAACCGGTTGGCAATCGCCGCGAAACGCTCCGCCGGCCAGCGCTTGGATGCCAGCACCATGCCGGGGTTATTGCCGCCGCCCGGATGGATGGCGACGATAGGCCATCGCGGGTCGGGCAGTGCGGCCTGCAAAAGGGCTTGCGCGAATGCTTTGTCGGCATCGGTGGGGAAGAACTCGGATGGCACAAAATCAAACTTTGAGCGCGCCGTCTGCGGGATGACCGCGCGCGGAACGTCGAGATAGAGTTCAGGTTCATAGCGAATCGGCGGCACCGGCACGCGGATGTTGTGCGCGAAGCCGCGCCCGCGGCTGTCCAGACCGGCACGCAGGGGGATGCCGGCCAGCCACGGCACCAGACCGATGCGCGGCGAGCGATCCAGCGTGACACACAGATCGTAATGACCGGCGCGCAGGCGCGCCGCCAGCGACCAGAGGTCGCGCCAGCCATACGCTCCCTGGCCTACCTTGCCGGTGTCAACCAATTGGCGCAAGTGCGGGCTGTTCGCCACCGCCGCCCGCGCCCACGAGCCCACGGCAAAGTCAATCTGGGCATCGGGGAAGGCGCGTTTCAACGCGGCGACCGCCGGAGTGGCGAGCAGGACATCGCCCAGACAGCAGGGCTTGAGGATGAGGATAGAGGCGGGAGCGAGCGGCCCTTCGGCAGGCTCAGGACGGCGGACCGTGGGGAACAGGGCGGAAAGCAGGCGGGTGATCCAACCGATGAGGGTATCGCGCATGGCAATCGGAACTTCACGCTCGAAACTTCACGCCGCGAAAGCGCGCGAAAGCGCGGGATGAATCAGGCTTTCGGCTTGCGCTTGAGCGGCAGAGTAGGCGCGCTTTTGGCGGGCGGCGCCGGGTAGTCGCGCGCACTGCGTTTGCCCTCGCGCGCCCAGCCCTGCAAGATGGCATAGACGTAGCGCCAGTTGCGCTTGTCCTGTTTGGCGGCAATCTCAAACGCCTCGGCAACCCACTGCGGCGCGTAGGTTTGCGCGGCTTCCTGCACCTGTTCGGCGACCATCGGGGTCAGCATGCCGATATAACGCTCGTACAGGGAGAAGGCGTTCGGGCGATCGGGGCGGGCTGACTGCGGCATCACCGCCGCGCCGCGCCGCAGTTTGAGTTCCCCACGGCGCACGCGCTCCCACTCGCGCCGCCCCATCTCGTTGTTCACAAAATACCAGTGCTCCACCTGTCCGGCGCGGTTCCTGGTGCGGAGCATGAGTAAGGTTCCGCGCTCCACCGCGCGGCGCAGGGCATCGTCCAGACTGCGCTTGCTCGGAACATCACGCCGCGAAAGCGCCAGACTGCTTCCCAGACTGGGGTCGGCGCGCAGTTCGGTCAACCGGACGCAGAACGGCGCTTTCTGGTGAGCCAGCCGCCAGAAGATATAGAGCGTGACCTTCAATTCGGCCAGATCGTCAATCTGTGCCAGCAGATCGCCGAAGAACAGATCGGGCAGAGGGGTCACGCGGACTTTGCCTGACGGAAAACCGGCAAACCGTGTCATTTGGCTGATGGCCGATGGCTGATGGCCGATGGCGAATAGCAAGCCGCCATCGGCCATCGGCTATAACGCTTCTTCTTCCTTGTAATACTCCAGATCAGCAAAGCGCGACTGGCTGCGCTGGAAGTAGAGCTCGACCTTGCCGGTGGGGCCGTTGCGGTGCTTGGCGACAATCACTTCGGCGATGTTGGTCTTCTCGGTGGCCTGATTATAGGCGTCGTCGCGGTAGAGGAACATCACGACGTCGGCATCCTGTTCCAGACTGCCCGACTCGCGCAGGTCGGACAGCTGGGGGTGTTTGTCGGGGCGCGACTCCACGGCGCGCGACAACTGCGAGAGCGCGATCACGGGCGCGCGCAGTTCGCGGGCCAGCGCCTTCAGCGCGCGCGAAATCTGGGCAATTTCCTGTACACGGTTCTCGATGCGGCCGGTCGTGTGAATCAATTGCAGGTAGTCAATGATCACCAGATCGAGGCCGCGCTCGGCGGCCAGCCGCCGCGACTTACTGCGGATTTCGATGGGCGAGACGGACGGCGTGTCGTCAATGTAGATGGGCGCTTCGGAG
>JACQEC010000182.1 GCA_016200765.1 Chloroflexota bacterium
CCCTGCGCCCACATCGCCTTTTGCTGTTTGAGCAAGTTCTCGTAGTCCACCATCGCCAGCGCCTTGTTTAGCGCGCCCTCGTAGTTGCCGCTGTCGTAGGCCAGCGCCACGGCGGTCTGATACGGGAAGCCGTTGGGTTGCACGAAGTTGTGGCGGCGGATGGCGACCGGGTCCATCGCCAACTCCGCCGCGGCGGCGTCCATCAACCGCTCGACGACGAAGGTTGCTTCCGGGCGGCCCGCCCCGCGCACGGCGTCCACCACGACGGTGTTGGTCATCACGCCCTCGACCGCGCAGTAAATCGCGGGGATGGCGTACTCGCCGGAGAGCAGGGTGCCGTACAGGTAGGTCGGCACGGCGGTCGAGAACGTCGAAAGGTACGCGCCCATGTTGGCGAGGGTGTGCACGCGCAGAGCCAGCACCTTGCCGCTGGCATCCAGCGCCATCTCGGCGTCGGTCACATGGTCGCGGCCATGCGCGTCAGTCAGATACGCCTCACTGCGAGTGCTGGTCCACTTGACCGGCCGGCCAATCGTCTTGCTGGCCACGCAGGCGATGATCTCCTCGCCATACAGGAAGATTTTACTGCCGAAGCCGCCGCCCACATCGGGCGCAATCACGCGCAGTTTGTGCTCCGGCATCCCCAGCACAAAGGCCGCCCCGAGCAGGCGGTGGATGTGCGGGTTCTGCGAGGTCATCCACAGCGTCAGCGTGTCCATGTTGGTGTCGTAGCTGGCCAGCGCGACGCGCGCCTCGATGGCCGAAGCATGGATGCGATTGTTGCGGATGTGTAGTTTGGTCACGTGCGCCGCCGCCGCAAACGCCTCGTCGGTTTTGGCTTTGTCGCCGATAGCCCACTTGAACGCGGTGTTGTTGGGGATTTGCGGATGGACGAGCGCCTCGCCCTTGACCGCCTCGGTCAGGCTGGTCACGGCGGGCAGGAGTTCGTACTCCACGTCAACGAGGTCGCCCGCGTCGCGCGCGGTATAGCGATCCTCGGCCAGCACCACCGCCACCGGGTCGCCGACGCAATTCACTTCGTCTTTGGCCACCGCCGGATGCGGGGGCACGATCAGCCCCGGATGAGACCACCCGCAGGGCAGGGGGCCCAGCGCAGCGAAATCCTGGCCGGTCAGCACCGCCACGACGCCCGGAAGCATCTTCGCGCGGCTGGTGTCAACGCTGACGATCTTCGCGTGCGCGTGCGGCGAGCGCACGATATGGGCATAGGTCATGCCGGGCAGTTTCATGTTGTCGGTGTAGGTGCCCTTGCCCGTGATCAATCGTGGATCTTCACGGCGTTTGATCGCCGCGCCAAATGTGTTCATTCCCATAGGTTGCTCCTTATGCCCCCATCTTCTCGGCCGCGGCCAGCACCGATTTCACGATGTTATGATAGCCCGTGCAACGGCAGATGTTGCCCTCCAACCCATGCCGCACCTCGGCTTCGCTCGGGCGCGGGTTATGTTGGAGGATCTCGGTCGCGGTCATGATCATGCCGCTGGTGCAGAAGCCGCACTGCAGGCCGTGGTTATCCCAGAAAGCCTGCTGCAGCGGATGGAGCTGGCCGTTTTTTGCCAACCCCTCAATCGTCGTCACTGCGGAGCCGTTCGCCATGACCGCCAGCACCGTGCAAGATTTCACGGCCTGGCCGTCCAGCAACACCGTGCACGATCCGCACTGGCTCGTATCGCACCCGACATTCGTGCCGGTCAGGCCCAGTTGGTCGCGCAGGACATGCACAAGCAACGTGCGCGGCTCCACGTCCGCCTTGCGCATCGCGCCGTTCACCTTGATTTCAACTTGTGCCACGACAGCCTCCTCATCTCAATTTTTGATTTCGGATTTTAGATTTCGGACAGCGCAGGGGTCATTGGATTTGCGAGATTTGTGTTGACGAGAGGGTGCCTCCTTCCCGATCAGTGTGAAGGTCTTTAGGGATGACTGAAGTAAACCCACAGCGAGAGCAGGGAGAGCGCGACAGCCAGCGCTCCGGCGACCCACCCCGGGAAGAGCTCCGGCGGCGCGGCGGCGGCCAGTGCCGCGTGCTGAGCCTGTCGAAGCGCCGCCGCCGAGGCCGCCTCGGCCGCCTGTCGTTCCACCAGCACCTGATTGAAGGCGCCGAAGCCCTGTTGCATAATCGAGTTCGTGGCCGCGTCCACCAGTCGCTGGCCGACGCTCGCCAGCGGCCCGCCAATCTGGATCGTCGCCTGATAATTCACGATGGTCGCATCGCCCTGCTCTACCGCGTCTATGATGCAGGTGCCTTTCATGAAGCCGGGGCCGCCCTTGCCCTCGCCGAC
>JACQEC010000183.1 GCA_016200765.1 Chloroflexota bacterium
CCCGTAAGAGCGACATCGCCGATTCCGACAATGACACGTTCGCAAGTCCATCTGCACGACTCCTTGACTCAGAATCCGTCAAGGAATCTTGCATCGAATTTTGCTTAAATGCCCTGTGCCTCATTAAAGGGACACTACCCGATGCATCACCCGACTGAAAAATAGCGGAAACTAGAGCTTTATAGAATCTTCGCAATTGTTGTTGCGAAAGCGACTTAAGAACGCCGAAATATATAAGGTAGGTCGCGATACAAAACAAGATCACAAGCCATGAGACCTTACCGATAAGAGCGGTCGAGATTATTGTGACAGTAAACGTTGCTATAACATCATGGTAATACTTGGCCGCGAAATATGACGCGCGGCTCCAGACCAGGGTTCCTATGCCTGCTTCTTCAATCAAATCGTGATACCCGCGCGGGGCGGCTGCACTGAATTCCATGGCACACTCCTATTCCCCATTGTTCGATAACTATTGAGTTTCGCATAAGTAATGGAAACCTTAGCGTTTCCATGGCAGGTCGGACGCATAGAGGCACGCCCACAGTAAAGCGGGCGAGCGGCGCATCCGACGTTTCGTGTTCGAGAGCAGCGCCTTCAGTTCAGAGAGTTGTGCGGGCGCGCTGTTGGCGAGGGCTGAGTCGGCCTGAGCCCAGACGTATTCGGCCGGATTGAGTTCAGGGGCATAGCCTGGGAAAGGCTGGATGACCAAGCGCGGATGGTTGTGCAACAAGGCCGTCACTTGGTGATGCTGATGAATGCGAGCGCCATCCCACAGCAGCACACTCGGTCCGCGCAAGTTTTGCAACAGTTGGGCAACAAAGCGAGCCACGTCGGGTCCCTTGAAGCTGCGTTGGCGAAACTGCAGATACAAAGTGATCTGTCGGTGCTGCGGTGAGACCACCAACAGGAAGCGGTGGGCGTTTGGCCTCGCGGCGCCCAGGTACGCTTCAGGTTAGGGATGAGCAAAAAGCCGCTTTCGTCGGCAAACACCAGGTGGGCGCCCAGCCGCTCAGCGTTTTTTTTATCTGGGGCCAGACGTAGCGTTTCCAATGGGCAATCGCCGCTTCGTCGCGCTGGCGCGCGCGCCGTTCGGGTTTCTGACAACTCCAACCGAGCTGGCGCAAGATTTTCCAGACGTGGCCCGGATGATAGCGAAGCCCGAACAGCCGTCGGATCAAGTGGGCGATGCGTTTCAACGTCCACAACTCCGTGTGGAAACCGGCGGCCCGCGGGCCTCGCAGTAGGGCCGCCACCAGTCGCTCGCGCTGAGCGGGGAGCAAAGCCGGTGGCCGGCCGGGAATGGCTTTGGCCTGTAGCCCTGGCAGTCCTTGCTGTTGATAGGTCTCCCGCCAACGCAGCACCGAACTGGGGGAGGCGCTCAGCGCCCGCGCGACTGCCGAGGGTGTCTGGCCGGCGGCGAGCAGCTCTATGGCACGCTCGCGACGTTTCTGCAATTGAGCTGGCGTTCCGGAGGGTCTCATAGCCTTGAGCATAATCGATTCTCGCTCACTTTTCCATTCTTTATGCGAAACTCAATAAATGGCGCTCACAGGGAGCATATCACATTAGGCCTGCTTGGTAAATGCATCTAATGGCGTACGACCTTTTGGCCTGCAATCGAGCTGTGCCTAAGCCCGTACTACACCCCTAAAACAGGTTCTTCCGCGGGTTGGGTGCTTGCCTGGCTAAGCTGATTCGGAACTCGTCGAGAATAAGTTGTGGGGCAGGTCAATGGCGATAGGACGCTTGATGCCAGAATTCATCCGTCACGAAAATTGCGGAAGTACCGCCGGTTCACAAGCGCGCGTCATGTAGCTGCGTGGTTGTGGAGGGCCGAGTGGCATTAGCTGAACGTCCAGCGTCCAACCGCGCAACTGGTGCACACGCTCAACATAATGTCACGGACCTTGGAGTGCGCGCTGGCGTTCAACAGAACCCATTGATCGGTCGCATACGATAACAGCGAAATAGGTCAATCTCGAACGATTGACCTCCCCTTATGGCGCACAGAGCAAATGACTTTGCTTGAACTAGCGCTAATACTTGACTGCCCACACGAACGCATCTGCAAACGGTCGCGTTTATGGAACTCCGGCGGGTATGTCGCTAGCGCAGGTACTGCCCAACAAAGCCCAGCGTGTTAAAGAAGATGTGCATGAAGATGCCGGGCCACAGCGACTTGGTCTGGAGGAAGAGCAGTCCCAGCAGGAAGCCTAGCACGAAGATGACGGGGAAAATGGTGATGGGTGGGTGGAGCAGTGCGAAGCCCGCGGCGCTGATCAGCAGGGCGCCGCGCGCCCCGAACCGCTTGCGCAGGCCGCCGATGATGAAGCCCCGGAAGAACGCCTCCTCACCGATGGGCGCCGCCAGCACAATCCCGATGAAGCCCAATGCGATTGCCGCTGGGCTATTCTCAAACAGCGGCACGATCTCCTGTTGAGTCGGCCAATTCATTACTTGAATTGCCGCGCCCCATACGCCGCCCGCGACCAGCGCGACAAACAGGTACAAGATCGGCAAGCCGCAACCCTGTAGAATCGAGGCGCGGCGAAAGCCGACCACCTGCCAGGTCGAGCGCGCCTTCACCACTGCCACCAGCCAGACAGGCACAATCAGCAGGGCCTCCACGACCACGAGCAGTGCCGCTTGGACGACCGGCAGTGCGTCTGCGGGCAAGGGGAGCCGCAATCTGACACCGAGGAACTGGAGCACGATCAAGGCGAGCAGGGGAAGCGCATAGAGCGCGACGCCGAGAAAGATGTCCGCTATCCCCCAGGTTGGGCGGTCGGACGGCGGTGTTGGCAAGGTTGCGTCGGTCATGGTGTGTTATCGGCCTGCGCGTCAGCCGCGTTACACTCCTTTGTCATTCAACCAGTCAAGCACGTAGTCGGCCACTTCCTCCCAGCCCGACTGCCCGATGATGAAATGGGTTCGCCCCGCGAACTCCTTGAAGTCGGTGACCGAAGAGGATTGCCGGTACTTCTCGTAATTGGTTTTGTTGAGCGAGGCGGGAATGATATGGTCGTTCGAGCCTGCCACCAGCAACAACGGCGGATGCGGTTTCTTGAAGTCAATTCGGGCTGTCAGCGACTCGCGTGGCACACGCCGCGATTCCGGCACGACGTATCGCTCATAAGCCGCGCGTTGCTCCGCCAATGGCAACGTATTGACGAACGTGTACTGAAAGCGTTCAAATGTCATTTGGATGGGAACACTTTGAGCAGTGAACGGCGTGATATGCGGCCAATTGGACTTGAGGAATGACCAGCGGGTGCTGAACACGCCCAGCGGCGGCGCGGAATCAACCGCAACGCCGGCCGCGGCCAGGTCTCGTTGCAGCAACAATTGCGCGACCAGCCCGCCCATGGAGTGACCGATCAGGACGGGCTTTTCCTTTAGCGTTTTGATCGCGCTGGCGAGGGATTCTACCACCGCGCTTAATGTGAGTTGGCTCAGTTGCGGGTCGGGGTGACTCTCGCGCAGGGTGCTGATGGGCTTGTCTCTGCCCGGCCACGCCGGGGCTAGACATTCGTAGCCCCTGGCCCGGTAGCGATTGACCCACTGTTCCCAGCACAGGGGGGTCATGTACATCCCGTGTATCAATACGATCGTTTTGGTTTTCATTTCTACGCTTCTCGATGAAGAGGAAGGGCGGTATGCCGAAGCCGCCCAACTCACGCTATCGCACGCCATCCGGCTCCGCAGAGCCCCACGCCTCCGATGTGTCACCTTGCTGTTCCTCGCGATCCGGCGAGTCGTTCGCACTCTCGTCGGCGGCGCGCCGGCTTTCCGACGGCGACTCGACCTCGTCCAGGTACCGGCTTTCCAAACTGCTGACCGGTGGCTCGTAGGGGCGGGTCTCGTACCCGCCCTGGCTCGTCGCGGCGAAGCCAGAGTTGCCCTCTGCGCGCTCGTCGTCCGGCGTCATATCCAACGGCATGGCCGCCTGCGCCGCCGCGCTCGCAGACTCCGGCTCCGCGCTGGTGGCCACCTCCGGCATGGCTCGCGGCTGGAAGGCGGGCAAGGACGAAACCTCGACATAGCGGCCCAACACGGTCGGGTCATTTGTCAATTGGTAGAGCGTGCGGCGCCCGCGCCCGCGGCTGCTGCGGTTCAGCAGGCCGAGGTGGATGGCCTGAATGATCATCGTCTTGAGTTCTTTGTTTGACAGGTCGAGCAGGCCCTGATTACGCAAGCCGCGCAGGGAGTCGAACACGCGCACAAACGGCGAAGCGCCTTCAATCTGGGAGATCGTGTTAATGAACATCCGCCACTGATCGGTTGTGATCTCCAGTTTGATCTCATCCTCGGCCTGGGATTCGGATGTCTCCTCCTCCGGCGCAGGCTCGGCCGGGGCCATCACCTCTTCGACGATGCGGCTGGTCTTGCGCGGGTCCTCGTTGGGCAGAAACACCTCGTTGATGGTGCCGGTCGAGAAGAGTTTGACCTTGCCCTTGCGCTCGGCCTCCTTGACAAAGTCCTTAAATCTTTGGATCGGTTTGCCGCGGCTGTCCTTGTATTTGGACTCGTCAAAGTCGCCGATGAGCTCCGTCATCAACAGCTTGAGCGAAGCGAGCGTGGCCACGTAGCCGCGCTGGCGCGCCAATTTGACCGCTTCGATGAGTGTGTCATAGGGGTCGCGCGCCTTGACCTTTTCCTTTTCCGGCGGCTTCAGGTTGTCGGTGATCTGGTGGTAGAAGAAGAATTCGTCCGCGGCCTGCGCCAGATGGGCGGACGCCGCGCCCGCCACGCCAATCACGACCGCACGCTTGCCGAACTCGCGGATGGTCTTCACCAGCGGCACGAAGTCGCGGTCGCCCGTGACCAGCACAAAGGTCTGGATGTTGGGGTGGCTGTAGAGCATCTTCATCGCGTTGATGCACAGGAACATATCCACGCTGTTCTTGATCGCGCCGCCGCGCTGTTTGCCGCCCTCGCCGTAATGGTAGGCCGGCACATAGATCGGGTCAATCTCATAGGCGTGGATGGCGTTGATGTAGTGGGAGTAGGGCGTCCAGTCGGCGTAGGCCTGCGCCACGGCGACGCGGCCAAACGACTGCGCCTTCTCAATCAGCGCCTCAAAGTCGGGGTTGACCTCATACTCCGCCAACACCGAGATATAAATATTTTCGAAATCAATAAACATGGCGACATCTTGGCCGCCAAATAAGCGATTGGCTTCCGCCATAGGTACTTACCTTTCATCGGGCCCGGACGCGCTGTGAGGTGCAATTTTAGATTTTTGATTTTGGATTGACACGCTGCGCGAAAAATCTAAAATCACACTTCTAAAGTCAGCGCTTCCAGACCCATGCGTAACTGGTCGGCGGAGAGGCCCTGCACGCGCACACGCTTGTGGCGGCTGGTTTCCCCGCTGATGATCTGTATTTGTTGTTGGTTGACGTTCAGGGCGCGGGCCAGCAGAGCAATCAGCGCGGCGTTGGCCTTGCCGTCCACCGGCGGCGCTTGCAAGCGCACTTTGAGCGCGTCGCCATGCCAGCCCTCCAACTGGTTGTTGGACGCGCGCGGCGTGACCTTCACGTTGAAGACAACGCCCGATGCCGGTTTGCGGGGCGGATGCGTGGACGCCATTAGCGAAGCAATCCGAGAATGGCGCTCTGGACGATGCCCAGAAGAATCAGGGCGACGAACGGCGTAATATCGAACATGCCGAGCGGGGGAATGACGCGCCGCAGGGGCACGAGGATGCGATCCGTCACATCCACCACGGCGCGCACGAACGGGTTGTAGGGGTCGGGGTTGATATACGAGAACAACACCCGCAGAACAATAGACAGGTTGAGCGCGAGGAAGATCAGATCCACGAGCTGGAGCAGGAGTCCCATTAGTGTTTAGCCGTCCTTTCCCCGAAGAGCGCGGTGCCGATGCGCACGAAAGTCGCGCCTTCTTCAATCGCCACGACGAAATCGCCGCTCATGCCCATCGAGAGAGCCGGCCACGCGGCGGCCCCGCCGAACCGTGCCGCGAGTTCGTCGCGCAGGGCGCGCAGGGCGGCGAAAACAGGCCGTGCGTCCTCGGCGTTGGCCGAATAGGGCGCGACGGTCATCAGGCCGAGCGGCTGGATGCCGCCCTTCGACGAGCTCAGGGCGACGATGCTCTCGGCGTCGCGCCAGAACGCCGCGCGGTCGCGCGTCAGGCCGAAGCCTGACTTGGTGGCCTCGCCGGAGATGTTCACCTCCAGCAGAACGGGCAGACGTTTGCCCAGCGCGAGGCAGTGCTGGCTGATGGCTTGCGCCACGCGCAGAGAGTCAACGCTGTGGATCAGGCTGAACCACTCCACCGCCGCCTTGGCCTTGTTGCGCTGTAAGTGGCCGATCAGGTGCCAGTGCGCCTGCGGGGTCGAGGCCTGTGTGGAGCGAATCTGGTTTTCGGCCTCCTGCACGCGGTTCTCCCCAAAGTGCCGCAAGCCCGCCGCGTAGCCTTCCAACATGACTTCCGGCGGGAAGCTTTTGGTCACGGCGACGAGCGTAATATCGCTGGCTTTGCGGCCAGAGCGGCTGGCGGCTTCGCTAATCTGCTCGCGCACCCGCCGCACGTTGTCGGCAATGCTCACAGTCCCCCATTGTCCCGCAGGGCAATCACGGCGCCGAAACAGCCGTTGAGACGGTTCTCGGCGCGAGCCGAGTAGAAATCGCCCGTGTTGCACGACGTGCAGAGCCCCGCCACCTCGACCTGACGGACGCCGGCCTCGTGGAGCTGGGAGCGGTTGGCCTCCCACAAATCGAGATAAACGCGGCCGCCGCGCGGGTGCAGGCAGTTCGCGCCAAGCGCATGGCGCTCGCTGAACAACTGCTGTACTTCTGCGCCGACATGGTAACAGCACTGCCCGATGGCGGGGCCGATGCAGGCCACGAGCGAACCTGGCTTCGAGCCGAAGGCTTCGCCCATACGTTTAACCATGACGCCGGCGATGCCCGCCAGCGTGCCGCGCCAGCCCGCATGGGCCACGCCGACCGCCGGGCGCTCCGGATCGTACAGCAAGATGGGCGCGCAGTCGGCGTAGCGTTGGAGCAGAACCACTCCGGGCGAGTCGGTGATCAGTCCGTCGCTGTCGGCGATGCGCCGTGCGCGATGGTCGCGGCCCACGACGGCGACCTGCGCGCCGTGCACCTGCCGCGAGGTGACGGCGTCGGCGGGCGACCAGCCGAGTGTCTCAACCACACGGCGCGTGTTCTCGGCGACGTTCTCCGCCGAATCGCCGGTCCCTGTGGATAGGTTGAGCGATTGCCACGGCGCTGGGCTGACGCCGCCGTGGCGCGTGAACACGGCATGGGCAACTGTCGGCTCGGTGCTTAGCGTCTGAAAGGCATAGGCGACCACGCGACCGTGCTCGTGACGGATCATTGGGTTCGACAGGCTCACCATGCGTGGGTTCGACAGGCTCACCATGCGCGCGCGGCTAGCCCTGCTCCTTCAGTTTCTTCATCTCGGCGGTCAGCGCCGGCAAGACCTTCAGCGCATCGCCGACGATGCCGTAGTCGGCTACCTTGAAGATGGGCGCTTCCGGGTCTTTGTTGATCGCCACAATGACCTTCGACGTTTTCATGCCGACCAGATGTTGCATCGCCCCGGAAACTCCGGCGGCAACATAGAGCGACGGGGAGACGGTCTTGCCCGTTTGCCCGACCTGCTCGCCATACGGGCGCCAGCCGGCATCCACCACGGCGCGGGTTGCGCCTGTGGCCGCGCCCAGGACGGACGCCAACTCCTCAACCAAGGCGAAATTGTCCGGCCCCTGCATCCCGCGCCCGCCGGTGACGACAATATTGGCCTCGTTCAGCCCAATCTTGCCGACTGCGCTCTTGGTGGTCTCGACAACCTTGACGGCATTCTGCGCCGGCACGACGGTCAGCGCCTCAACCGAGGCGGCCATGGCGCCGTTGGCGGCCGCGGGCGCGAAGGCGTTCTGGCGCAGGGTGGCAATCAGCGGCAGCTTCTTGGGCTGATAGACGGCCACGGCGCGGCCGCCATAGACCGGCCGGGTGACGCGAATCTGCCCGTCCTCCATTGCGAAGGCCGTGCAGTCGCTGGTCAGCGCGCACTGTAAATGCGTCGCCAGCCGCGGGGCCAGTCCCATGCCCAGCGCTGTGGCGCCCATGAACACCGCCTCCGGCTGTGTGCGCTTGATGAGGGCGAGCACGGTCGGGGCAACGAGGGCGGCGTCGGGTTTGGCGAAGGAAGGGTCATCGGCGACATAGATTTTGCTCGCGCCCAGCGCGCCGAGGTCTGCCGCGGTGTGAACGCCGCTCCCCAAGACGACGACTTCCACCGCGCCACCGCCCTTCGACAAGCTCAGGCCGGCCAGCCGGGCGACCTCGCCCAACACCTGATAGGTGATGCTCGTGAAGCGCCCGTCACTGGTTTCGGCAACGACAAGGATATGGTTTGACATGGAGGCTCCTAGATCACCTTCGCTTGCTCGCGCAGGAGCCTGACCAGTTCCTGCACCTGATCGTTGGGCTCGCCGAGCAGAAGTCGTCCCGCCTGCCGGCCGGGCGGCATGTCGAGCGCGACCCGCTCCACCCTTGACGCGAGCGCATCGGCGGCCACGCCGAGCGACGCGATATCCCATTCGAGCACCGGTTTCCGCTTCGCGCCCATGATGCCTTTCAACGTCGGGTAGCGCGGCTCGGTGGCCTGCGACGAGGTAATCAAGGCGGGCAGGGAGACTTCCAGTTTTTCCTTGCCGCCTTCCACATCGCGCAGGACCCGCGCGGTGCCGCCGCTGACCTCCGTCGAGCGCGCTCCGGCGACAAGCGGCAACCCCAGTAATTCGCCCATGGCGATACCGACCCAGCCCTGATCGTCGTCCACACCCTTCGTGCCCGTGTAGATCAAATCGTAGCCAATCTTTTTCGCCGCGGCGGCCAGCACGTTGGCGACGGCCAGGCCGTCGAGGTCGTTTGGTTCGACAAGCTCACCATGCTTGGCTGGCTCATGCTTGATGATGACCGCGTCATCGGCGCCCATCGCCAGCCCCTGCATAATCATTTCGCGCACGCGCGCCGGGCCCAGCGTGACCAGCGTAATTTTGGTGTCGGCGGCTTTGTCCTTGATTTGCAGGGCTTGCTCAAGCGCGTACTCATCATAGGGCGAAGCCGCGTATTTGTCTATCTTTGAAGCGTCCACCTGATTGTCCTTGACCGAGATCGGCGCGGCCGTATCGGGGACTTGCTTCATAAATACCAGTATCTTCATAGCTAACTCCATTATAACAGGTACCGATGGCGGATGGCAGATAGCAGATAGCGGATTGTCAACTGCCAGTAGCCATCAGCTATCAGCTATCAGCTATCAGCTATCAGCTATCAGCTATCAGCCAGTGGGTCAGTTTCTCAACAATTGCCCGGCGATCACCACGCGCTGTATCTGGTTGGTGCCTTCATAGATTTGGATCAACTTCGCATCGCGCATGTACTTCTCAACAGGGTAATCGCGCATGTAACCGTAGCCGCCAAAGATTTGCACCGCGTCGGTGGTGACGCGCATCGCCATATCGGAGGCGTGGCATTTGGCGATGGCCGATTCCAGCGACGCGCGCTGGCCGTTGTCCACCATCCACGCGGCCTTCCACGTGATCAGGCGCGCCGTCTCGATCTGGATGGACATATCGGCCAGCATAAACTGGATGGCCTGAAAGTTGGCGATGGGCTGTTGGAACGCCTTGCGCTCTTTGGCGTAATCAATGGCCGCCTCCATCGCCGCGCGCGCCAGCCCGACGGCCAGCGCACCGATGCCGGAGCGCGACCGGTCGAGCGTCTTCATCGCCAGCTTGAACCCCTGACCCTCCGCGCCGAGCCGGTTCGCCGAGGGCACCACGACATCCTGATAGATCACCTGGGTCGTGTTCGAGGCGCGCTGGCCCATTTTGTCCTCTTCCTTGCCGGCGCTGATGCCGGGCGTGTCGGCAGGGACGACAAAGGCGTTGATGCCGTTACTGCCTTTGCTCGGGTCGGTCATCGCGAAGACGGTGTGCAGGGCGGCCACGCCGCCGTTGGTGATGAACTGCTTCGTGCCGTTTATCACGTAATCGTCACCGACCTTGCGCGCCGTGACCTTCATGTTAGCCGCATCCGAGCCGGACTGGGGCTCGGTGAGGTTAAAGGCGATGAGCACGGGACTGCTGGTCAAGAGGCCGAGGAACCGTTTCTTCTGCTCATCACTGCCGCCAATCGTGATGGGCAGTGCGCCCAGCGTGTTGCCCGTCAGCGACGCGGTGATGCCGGCGCAGCCCCACGAGAGCTCCTCTGTGACGAGGCCGTCGTCGAATTGGCTCAACCCGCCGCCGCCGTATTCCTCTGGTACGGTCAGGTTCATCAGCCCGAGCGCATGGGCTTTCTTGACGACTTCCCACGGGAACTCGGCGGTGCGGTCGTGCTGCGGAGCGACGGGGCGGATTTCATCACGCGCAAAATCGTGAGCGAGAGCGCGCAGAGCGCGCTGCTCATCGGTGAGGTTAAAGTTGATCATCGGGAGCGTCCTACCAGAGGGAAGGAATCCTAGAGGCAAAGCAAGTGCCGAAAAGCGTAGCCTGTGAAAGATTATACAAGCAAAGAGAGTTATGGGCAAATAGGTTGATGGCTTATTGTTAGGCCGGTGGCGCGCTAAATCTGATCCAGCACCCAACGACCAAGCGCGAAAAGCCCGATCAGACCGATCAGACTGCCCATCCCGCAGGCGCCAACGGTCAACGCCTGACTGACACCGCCTAGAAACCCGAAGTCAATGAGCGAGCGCGGCGCGGCGGTGTCGCTGATAGAGGTCGTGCTGGTGATCCCGGTGCGCGCCGCCGATGTTGGCACCGCGACCGTCGGGGCCGACAACGTGACAGTGATCCGGCGCGTGGGCGTGGGGGCTGGCGTCTCGGTGGGCGTGCCGGTCGGCGTTGGCGTGGGCGCGCGGTTGCCCACGATCACGGGGCGCACGAGAACGGGCGGGCACGGGAAGTTGGCCGTGATGTCCACAACGGTCAACTTGAGGGTGTACGGCCCGTCGGGGATGGCCAGCGTGTCCCAAATCTCCAACTGCCCCGCCCGGACCTGGGTGCGGCGCACTTCGGGCGCGATACTGTGGAAGCCCGAGTCCGGCGGGTTCGTGCCTTCGGCAAATTCAACCTTGTAGAATTGAAAATTGGCAATCGCCGCGCTCCCGCTGATGACCACGCGACCGCGCACCGGGTCGTTGCTGGCGCGCGGCGAGGTAATGGCTACACCGCTGCAATCTTGCTGTAACGGCAAGGCTGACGCGATATCGGGTATGAGGAGATTCAATAGGAGGCACAACAGACAAAAAAATCGGAACTGCACGCTCGTAACTTCACGCCGCGAAAGCGCGCGAAAGCGGTTGACGGCACATCTCATGCGGCTAGTTTAGCATAAAGCCGAACCGCTCCCAAATTGACTTTGACCGAGCCGCGCATTGCCAGTACAATGCTTGCATCCGAAGAGACGGGACGGCGGGTCTGTCAGCCCGCCATCCTTAGCCGCGGTTCTGGGCTATCCCATGCCGTCTCTGGAGACTATGCCTATGCCGCTCACCCGCCGACAACGCGATTTTCTTAGCAACCTGCTCGACCTGTATCACCATGCCCAGCAACCGATCCACTATTCACAGGTGGCGAGCGCGCTGGGCGTGAACCGCTTCTCAGCGTATGACATGCTCAAACTGCTGGAGCGGAAAGGCTACGTGGCATCGGAGTATGTGCTGGCGCCGGCGCACAGCGGCCCGGGCCGTTCCAGCATCGCCTTTCTGCCGACCGCCAAAGCGCGCGCCGCGATTCGGCTGTTCGGCGGGCGCGCCGTCGGTCGTTTTAACGATGCGGAATGGCAAGCGGTGCGCGAGCGTATCCTCTCCCAATTACGCGGGCGCGACGTGAGCGACGACGCCGTGCTGGCCGAACTGCTGGCGCACATCCCCGACATCAAATCGCCCCTCGAATACTGCGCCGAGACCGCGGCCGCGCTCATTCTCAACCTGCATGCCGTCAAGCAGAAAGCGGGGCAACTCAATTTGCTCAAAGCACTGCCGGCGCTGGCCCCTACGGGCCATCTGGGGTTGGGGACGCTCGCGGGCTTGAGCATCGGCTCGGCGCTGGCGCATGGCCTTGATCAGGCGGTGGTGGATCGCCTGCTCCCGCTGACGCGGCGCTTTCAGTCATCGCTCGCCACGTTGAGCGATGAGCACCTGCGCCGTCTGTCGGAACTGGTGGACGAGGCGCTGGAAATGCTCAACCAGCGCTCGATCGTCCCTCCGCTGGAGAAGCGGTCGCGGACGTAACTTGGGCGGACTGGCGGTGTTTCATCCACCAGCGCTGGTGCGATTCCGTGATTGGAGTGACCTGTGTCCGAGCCGGAAGCCCAGTTAGTTCGCAGGGCCAAGAAGGACCCGCAGGCGTTCGGCCTCTTGTACGAGCGATACGTTGACCGGATTTATTCGTATATCTTGTTTCGCACCAGCAACGAGCAGGACGCGGAGGATTTGACGGCGCGCACGTTTCATCAGGCGCTGGCCAGCATCCGAAACTATAACGAGCGCGGTTTCCCCTTTTCCGCATGGCTTTACCGGATCGCTCACAATCTCGTCGCCAACTGGCACCGCGATCATCACCGCCGCCCGCAGGTGTCGTTGGACGAGGTCTGGCCGCTGTTGAGCAAGGGGCGGCCATCGCCGGACGGGGTCGCGGAGAAGAATTCGGAAGAAGATTCATTGCGGGCGGTGATACAGGGGTTGCCGCCCGACCGGCAGTTACTGCTGGTGCTCAAGTTTGGCGAGGGCAAGTCGAATAGCGAGATTGGCAAGGTGCTGGGCCGCTCCGAAGGCGCAGTCAAGTCGCTCTTCCATCGCACGCTCGACGAACTGCGGGCCGAGATGAAAAAGCGAGGCTACGAGTAAG
>JACQEC010000184.1 GCA_016200765.1 Chloroflexota bacterium
GCTCGTAACAGATACGATCGAGTTCGGCTCCCAGTGCCTGCCCAAGTGGAACACCATTTCAATCAGCGGCTACCACATTCGCGAAGCCGGAAGCACCGCCGCCCAGGAACTGGCCTTCACGCTGGCAGACGGCATGGAATACGTTCGCTGGGCGCTGGCGCGCGGCCTCGACATTGATGATTTCGCCCCGCGCCTGTCATTCTTCTTCAACGCGCACAACGATTTCTTCGAGGAAATCGCCAAGTACCGCGCCGCCCGGCGCATCTGGGCGCGCGCCATGCGCGAAACCTTTGGTGCCAGCAACGAGCGTTCATGGCTCCTGCGTTTCCACTCGCAGACCGCCGGTGTCTCGCTGACCGCCCAACAGCCGGAGATCAATGTCGTGCGCGTCGCACTTCAGGCGCTGGCCGCCGTGCTCGGCGGGACACAGTCCCTGCACACCAATTCGATGGACGAGGCGCTTGCCTTGCCCTCGGAGGGCGCGGCGCGCATTGCGTTGCGCACACAACAAATCATCGCCCATGAGTCTGGCGTCACTAATACGGTAGACCCGCTCGGCGGCTCATACTTTGTGGAAGCGATGACCGATCGCATGGAACGGGAAGCGTACCGCTACTTCTCCGAAATCGAGTCGGTCGGCGGGGTGATACCGGCCATCGAGAATGGCTACTTCCAGCGCGAGATCGCCGATTCCGCTGCCCGCTATCAACGGGAGATTGAAGAAGGCCAGCGCACGATTGTCGGGGTGAACGATTATGTGGATGACCAGCCACTGCAAGTCCCGATCCTCAAGATGGATCCGCACGGCGAGCGGCGGCAACTTGAACGGCTGGCGCGCGTCAAGCGCGAGCGCGACGGTTTGGCGGTGCAATCCAGGCTCTCCGCCCTGCGCGACGCGGCGGCGCGAACCGATAACTTGATGCCTTTCATCCTCAGCGCCGTTGAGAGTTACGCAACCCTTCAGGAAATCATGGATGTGTTTCGCGATGTGTTTGGTCAATATCAGGAACCGGTGATACTATAGTCCAAGGCACACCTATGCCAGAGCCAAAAATCAGGGTCATTATCGCCAAGCCCGGTCTCGACGGCCACGACCGCGGGGCCAAGATTGTCGCGCGCGCGCTCCGCGATGCCGGGATGGAGGTCATCTATACCGGCCTGCGCCAGTCCCCTGACATGATTGTCGAGGCGGCGGTCCAGGAAGACGCGGACGCGATTGGCTTATCCATCCTGTCAAACGCGCACATGACCATCTTCCCCAAGATTGCCGAGCGGCTGAAGGCCGAAGGCCGAGACGACATCCTCCTCTTTGCCGGAGGTATCATCCCCGACGACGACGTTCCGGCGCTAAAGGCGCTGGGGTTTCGGGCCGTTTTTGGCCCCGGCACCAATACACAGGACATCATCAAGTTCCTGCGCGAGGAGGTTAAGGCCCGTCAACAGGTCGGCGAGTAGGGCAAACTGCTCGTCGCCTCGTTCACGCCCGCGACCGGATGCTAGTTCAACGGCTATTGCAGGGCGACCGGCGCGCCGTCGCCCGTCTCATCTCTCTGGTCGAAGACGGTGACAGCCGGGCCTATCGCTACCTGACGGAGCTCTACCCCCACACCGGCCGCGCACATATTATTGGTGTTACCGGCGCGCCGGGCACGGGCAAATCGTCGCTGGTGTCTGCGCTCGCGAAGGTGGAGCGGCGGCGCGGGCGCACGGTGGGCATCATCTCGGTGGACCCGACTTCGCCATTCACCGGCGGCGCACTGCTCGGCGACCGGATTCGTATGCAGGACCTGACAGCCGACCGTGGCGTGTTCATACGCAGTATGGCGTCGCGCGGCCGCGTGGGCGGGCTGGCCGCGGCGACTACCGACGCCGTGCGGGTCTTGGACGCTTTCGGCAAGGATAAGATTTTCGTCGAAACGGTTGGCGCAGGACAGGCCGAGGTGGACATCGCGAAGACCGCGCACACGACGATCGTCGTCGAAGCGCCCGGCTTGGGCGACGAGATACAGGCCTTCAAAGCCGGAGTCCTTGAGATCGCCGATGTGTTTGTCGTGAACAAGGCCGACCGCGACGGCGCCGACAAGACGGTCAATGCTCTGCGCGCCATGCTCGACCTCGGCACACCGATCCGCGCGCGCGACGGCCAGGCAGGCGATTGGCGGCCGCCCATCCTGAAGACGATTGCCATCGAGGAAAAAGGCGTCGAGCCACTGGCAGATGAACTGGAGCGGCATCTCGCGTATCTAAAGAGCGGCGACCACTTGGCCGCGCGCGAGCGCGAGCGGGTTGCCGATGAACTGGAAACCCTGCTGGCCCGCGAACTGTTGGCTGACTGCTTACACCGGCTCGGCAGTGATCGGATCGCTCAAATCGTGGAACAGATTGCAAACCGCGCCCTCGATCCCCACAGCGCGGCGCAGTTGCTTGCCCGATCGGCCGATGGCATTCCTGTTGAAGGAAGCGCCCCTACACCAGCGGAAGCGAGGCATTGACCACACCGCATGAGCCTGTTATCCGCGCGATCACAGCACATGTACGGCGAACTGGTGATTATCAACGGCGGCGCGCACCCCGCGCTCGCCCAAGAAATCGCAGATTGCTTGCAGACGCCCCTGCACGGCGTCGAGATCAAGAAGTTCGCGAACGAAAATATCTACGTTCAACTCAGGTCGTCGGTGCGCTCGCGCGACGTGTTCATCATTCAGCCGACCTGCGTGCCGGTGAGCGACAGTATCCTGACGCTCCTCATCCTGATTGACACGGTTCGGCGCGATTCCGCCGGGCGCATCACGGCCGTCATGCCCTACTTTGCCTATGGACGCTCGGACAAGAAAGACCAGCCCCGCACGCCCATCACCGCTCGCCTGATGGCAGACCTGATTACGACGGCCGGCGCAGACCGCTTTCTTACGCTCGACCTGCACGCCAGCCAAATCGCCGGATTCTTCAGCATTCCCGGCGACGAAATGACCACCCGCATTCTCCTGCGCGACCATTTCCGAAACAAGGACCTGAGCAATAGTGTGGTCGTGGCGCCCGACGAGGGCGCGTCCAAACGGGCGCGCAAGTTTGCTGAATTGCTTGACTTGCCGCTGGCGATCATCGAGAAGCGACGCCGCGACGCCCACACCGAAGCCCTGACGCTGATCGGCGATGCCGCAGGGATGGACGCGATCATCTTTGACGACGAGGTGGACACCGCCGGCACGGTCTGCAACGGCGCGGCACTGCTCAAAGCCAGCGGGGCGCGTCGCGTGTTCTTGGCGGCCACCCACCCCCTCTTTTCGCCACCCGCCATCGAACGGTTGCAATCTGCCGGCTTCGACGAGATCGTCGTGATCAACACCGTGCCCGTGCCGGCGGAAAAGATGCTCCCGAATCTTACGGTGCTGCCGGTTGGCTCCTTCCTCGCCAAGATTATTGGCCGCATCCACGAAGGCCGCTCGGTCGGTGAGTTGATCAACGAGTAAACCACAGTCCGGAGTGGGCATCACCGCAGTAAGCCGGCAGACCCTCTGCCCCGCTTACTGCTTTTCTTTTGACCGCACGTATGGAGAATTCCCTTTGATAGTACAAGCGCTCACCTTACCCGTCGTGGTGCTGACGTACATCGGCATCGCCATAGGCAAATACCCGAAACTGCGCATGAACCGCGCCACGATTGCGCTCGCGGGCGCGGCCACCCTCATCGTGGCGGGCGTCATGCCTCTTGAACGCGCCACGGCCGCGCTCGACGCCGACACGCTGATTCTGCTGTTCGCGATGATGATCATCAACGCGCACCTGAAACTGGCGGGCTTCTTCGGCTGGGTAGGGGCGCTCGTTCTGCGCTTTGCCCGCTCACCCCGGGCCCTGCTGGCGTGGATCATCATGGCATCGGGAATTCTCTCCGCGCTGTTCCTGAATGATACGGTTGTGCTGGTGCTCACACCGCTGGTGTTGGAAATTGCGCTGACGCAAAAACGCGATCCCATTCCCTACCTCATCGGCCTGGTCACGGCCGCGAACATCGGGTCCACCGCCACCATTACCGGCAACCCGCAAAACGCGCTCATCGGCATGTCGTCACACATTTCGTTCGTCTCCTTCCTGGCGTCGCTCGCGCCGGTCTCCATCGCCGGGCTGGTTATCGCTTGGGCGGTCGTCATCAGAGCCTATCGCGCCGAATTTGCAGACGCGCGGCTTGACCGCCAACTGTCGCCGGCGGCTCGTCTATATACCCCGTTACTATACAAGACGCTGGCTCTGCTGGCGGTCATGTTGCTGGCGTTTCTGGCCGGGATGCCGGTGCCGCTCGCTTCGCTCGGCGTTGCGGCGGCACTGCTGGTCACGCGGCGTATCAAGCCCGAACGGATCTTGTCGCAATTGGATTGGCCGCTCCTCATCTTTTTCAGCGGCCTGTTCGTCGTGACCGGCGCGCTGTCTGTTTCGGGCCTCACGGAAGACCTCTTTGCTCTAGCCTCGCCACTGATTGATGCAGGCGTCCTGCCGCTCACCATTGTGACGGTTGTTCTCAGCAACCTTGTGTCCAATGTGCCGGCGGTTATGCTCTTCCGCCCGCTGGTAGCCCATCTGGCCGACCCCGCGCGTGTCTGGCTCACGCTGGCGATGGCCTCCACCCTGGCGGGCAACCTGACCTTGATAGGCTCTGTTGCCAATCTGATCGTCGCCGAGTCGGCGCGGTCGCGGGGCGTGGAGTTGTCCTTTCGGGAATATCTGCGCGCGGGCGTCCCCATCACCCTGCTGACGCTGGCCGTCGGCGTCCTCTGGCTCACTGTGCTATAATTGAGGCTGATTCTGTAACCATACTCTTATTGCTGGGGTTGCCGCGCAAGCGTGCCAATCCAGACCTCCGAAGTGTTCAAAACTTCGGAAGTTCGCTTTAGCGATGATCAGGAAACAAGGAAAGTTGCGAGAATGTTGAAGGGAATTCTGACGAAGGTATCCGGCGATCCAACCGAGCGTGTGCTCTCTCGCTTCCGGTCGGTGGTCGTCAAGATCAATCAACTCGAAGACGCTTACCACGCGCTCGGCGACAGCCAGTTGCGCGGCAAGACGGATGAATTCAAACGTCGGTTGAGCGGCGGCGAACCGCTTGACGACATCCTGCCCGAAGCCTTTGCCGCCGTGCGGGAAGCCGCCGTGCGCGCCGTGAACATGCGCCATTTTGATGTTCAACTGCTGGGCGGTATGGTCCTGCATCAGGGCAAGATCGCGGAGATGAAAACAGGCGAAGGCAAAACGCTCGTCGCCACCCTGCCGCTGTACCTTAACGCCTTAACCGGCAAAGGCGTGCATCTCGTCACGCCCAACGACTACCTCTCAAAGTTTGGCGTGCAGTGGATGGGACCGGTCTATCACAGGCTCGGCGTCAGCGTCGGGGTTATCCAGCATGAGAGCGCGTTCGTTTTCGACCCCGATTACGCCCATCAGGACGCGCGCTATCACCACCTCCGCCCGGTCGCCCACCGCCGCGAAGCCTACGGCGCCGACATCACCTACGGCACCAACAACGAATTCGGCTTTGACTACCTGCGCGACAATATGACCTGGGACGACAGCGAGCGCGTACAGCGCGACCTCCACTACGCCATTGTGGACGAGGTGGATAACATCCTGATTGATGAGGCGCGCACCCCCCTGATCATCAGCGGGCTGGCCGACGAGGCGACCGACCTGTACAAGAAGTTCGCGGCGCTGGCCTCTACCCTGCGTGCCGAGCAAGACTATGAGGTTGACGAAAAGCACCGCAACGTCACCCTGACCGAAGCCGGCATCGAAAAAGTCGAGAAGCGGCTTGGCATTGACAATCTCTATGCGCCTGAGCATCTCGAAATGACGCCCTATCTCGATCAGGCGCTCAAGGCGCATGTCATTTTCAAGCGAGACCGCGACTATATCGTCAAAGAAGGGCAAGTCATCATCGTTGACGAGTTCACCGGACGGCTGATGCCGGGTCGGAGGTTCTCGGAGGGCTTGCATCAGGCGATTGAGGCCAAGGAAGGCGTGCAGATACAGCGCGAGTCGCTGACGCTGGCGACCATTACCTTCCAGAACTATTTCCGCATGTATCAGAAATTAGCGGGCATGACCGGCACCGCCAAGACGGAAGAGGAGGAGTTTCAGAAAATCTATAACCTCGACGTGGTGATGATCCCCACGCACCGGCCGATGGTTCGGGCTGATGCGCCGGATCAAGTCTATAAGACGGAGCAGGCCAAGTATCGCGCCGTCGTCAACCGTCGAGAAGTCCGAAATGCTGTCCGACATGCTGCGGCGCAAAGGCGTCCCGCACAATGTGCTGAACGCTAAGCTGCACGAGAAAGAAGCCGCGATTGTCGCGCAGGCTGGCCGCCCGTCCACCGTCACGATTGCAACCAATATGGCCGGTCGCGGCGTGGACATCTTGCTCGGCGGAAACCCCGACGGCTTAGCCCGCGAGTTGCTCGCCAAGCAAGCGCTCGATATGACGACCGCCACGCCCGAACAATGGCAAGATGCGCTAGCCAAGGCGAAAGAGCAGATCGAGAAAGACCGCGCGCGGGTCGTCGAGTTGGGCGGACTGCACATCGTCGGCACCGAACGGCACGAGGCGCGGCGCATTGACAACCAATTGCGTGGCCGCGCCGGACGGCAGGGCGACCCCGGCTCGTCGCGCTTTTATATTTCGCTCGAAGACGACCTGATGCGGCGCTTCGGCGGCGAGCGGGTCAAGTCATTCATGGAGTGGGCGGGTCTTGAAGAAGACGTGCCCATCGAGCATGGCCTCATCAGCAAGACGATTGAGCAATCTCAAGTCAAGGTCGAAGGGTACAATTTCGACCTGCGCAAGCACGTACTGCAATACGATGACGTGGTCAACAAACAGCGCGAAACCATCTACGCCCAGCGCCACAAGGTCTTGAGCAAAGACACCTTGCGCGAGGACGTGCTGACGATGGTGCATAAGGCCCTTGAAGCACAAGTGGCTTTGCACACCGAAAGCAACGACGAAGAGGAGTGGAATCTCAGCGCGCTGGCCGGTGACGTGCAGAAGATTATCCCGCTCCCCACCGGTTTCGATATCAAGCCTTGGCGTTCAATGGATCGCGACGAGATTACCGATCAACTGCGCGAGATCGCCGCACAGGTTTACGACGAGCAGGCCGCGCGCATGGGCCGGCAATTGCTTGAAGCCGCCCAGCGCAATGGGCAGACGATTGAATCGCTTGGCGCGATCCCCCATCCCCTGCACCGCGCGATTGCCCAGACCGCCCGCGCGAAGTTGGCAGAGCAGTATACATCACTGGCCGCAGAGCGATTGACCGGTCTGTCTCCAGAGACACAGAAAACCATCGAGGATGCTTTTGCCCACGGGCTGGCGCTGGGCCGAGACCGGGTCGCCATCCTGCAGGTCGTGGATCGGCTCTGGATTCGCCACCTGACGGTTCTGGACGACCTGCGCGAGGGTATCGGCCTGCGCGCATTCGGCCAACAGGATCCGCTCGTCTCGTACAAGCGCGAAGGCTCGGAGAGTTTTGGCCGTCTGCTCGGCCAGATTGAACAACAGGTTGCATTAAGCCTATTCCACCTTCACCTCAATCTCGAACAATCGGAACCGACGCGCATCGCGCGCGAAACGCGCACCAACCGCGTCGAGCCCGCACGAAACGCACGCGCGAGCGCCAGCCGCGATGGCAAGGTGGGACGCAACGACCCTTGTTACTGCGGCAGTGGGAAGAAGTATAAGAACTGCCACATGCGCAAAGACCAGGGCCAAACGCACGCCATCGAGAAGCGCAAATAGCGGTACAACGTCATCCTCTCTTGACTCGGCGCCGAAAGCCGTGGCGGCCGATGAACGCCGCCGGATAAGGTCAACCATGAACGATCAGCTTCTGCGACAAGTGCCGTTGCTCGCCTCCCTGACGACCGAAGGACTCCGGCGCTTAGCCGCGTCTGCCGTCGAAACCAACGTATCCGCGGGGCAGATTCTCTTTCGTGAGGGCGAGCGCGGCGACCGGCTATACATTATTCTGGGCGGCGAGGTCGAGAGCGTCAAGGCGCTGGGCACCGAGGACGAGCGCGTGCTCGGCATCGGCGGCGCGAGCGAGTTTGTCGGCGAGATGAGTTTGGTCATCCCCGACGGTCTCCGCACCGCCAGCATCCGCGCCCGCACGCGCGCGCGCCTGCTGGAAATTTCGTACAAAGACTTTGACAACCTGCTTCAGCGCCAACCTGCCATTGGCTACTCGATGGTAAAGGCGCTGAGCGGGCGGTTGAGCAACTCGAACAATACGATTATCCGCGATCTGCACGCGAAGAACTTGCAGTTGACGGAAGCCAACCAGCAACTGCAAGCCGCCTATGAAGAATTGAAGAGGGCGCAGGCGGAGATGGTCGAGAAGGAGAAGTTGATCCGCGAACTTGAAGTTGCGCGGGAGATCCAGCAAAGCATCTTGCCGCGCCAGATGCCCTGCCTGTCGGGGTTCGACTTCGGCGCGCTGATGGTGCCAACCCGCGCCGTCGGCGGCGACTTCTTTGACTTTATCCCGCTGGGTGAGGACCGGCTCGGTATTGCCGTCGGCGACGTGTCGGATAAGGGCGTGCCAGCCGCCTTGTTTATGGCGCTGACGTGCAGTGTCCTGCGCGCAGAGGCCAGTCGCGCCGACTCGCCCCGCGAGGCGCTGAATCGCGTGAACCGCCACTTGCTGGCCATGAACGATTCCGGCATGTTCGTCACGCTCCTGTTCGGCGTGTTGAACAGCCAGACGCGCGAGTTTGCGTATGTGCGCGCGGGCCACGAGTTCCCGCTTGTGTTGACTGCGGAGGGTGAACTAACCATGCCCCAACGCCGGTTGGGTCAGCCGCTTGGCCTTACCCCAGACCCCCGTCTGGACGAGCAGTCCATGACGATTCCGCCCGGCGGCACGCTGATCGTCCACACTGACGGCATCACCGACGCGATGGACCCACACGAGGCACGCTTCGGCTCAGCACAACTACAGGCGGCCATCCGCGCCGAGTGCAGCACGCCCGCGGAGGCTGTCTGCGATCACCTGTTAAACCGGGTGCGCGCCTACGCCGGTCCTGCCCCGCAATACGACGACATTACGATTGTTGCCGTGCATAACCAGCCATAACAACCGCCGGGGCGAATCCCCCATCACACAACCAGAGGCCGACGATGTACACTTACTTCTACAAAATAATTGGAATAGCCATTCTGCTTCTGCTTGGGTCTGGCGCGTTGGGCGCGCGCGCATCAGGAGGCCAGACGCCGCTCGGCTACCCTTCCGGCGACGACTGGGAGCCGGCCATCGCCGCCGACCGCTTCGGCCACGTGTATGTGCTGTGGCCGCACTATGGCGGCGTGCCCGGCTGTGACCAATGCCCCAGCCCAACAGCCCTCCTTCAGATAAGCAGTGATCACGGCCAGACGTGGACAGAGCCACGTGTCGTGACGCCCGACTACTTGGGTACCTATCAGGTTGACACACAAATCGTCGTGGGTCCGGTAGACGGCCAGACCGTCTATGCGGCATGGCTGCAAAACAACAAGAGCGACACTATCGTCCTCAAGTCCACCGACTTTGGGCAAACGTGGAGCAAGCCGGTGATCGCCGACCACACCGACGCCGGCACCGACAAACCGATCCTGCTCGTGCGCGGGTTGGATCTGTACATCGCCTACGATCACTCGCCCAAGATGTGGGTAGCGGCTTCCCACAACGGCGGTCAGACGTTCAGCCAGTCCTTCATCCGTTTCACGGCCGACTTCGGCGTGCCGCTGGCTGGCGGCGGGGCGATAGACTCAAAGGGCAACGTCTATTTCGCGTGGGGCGGCTACAAAGCGGACGGACAAGGCCCCGTGAACCTGTACCTGACCAAATCCCCGGATCATGGCCGCACGTGGGCCAGCAGGCTCATCTTCACCAGTTCATCACCGCCCGATTGCTCGGAGTTTAGCTGTGGCTACGCCTTTCTTGGCGCGCAGATGGTGATGACGGCGGATGCCAATGACGCGCTCTACCTGTTGTGGAACGCCGGGGCCAATCGGGTGCCGAAGGAAGCGGAGCGCATCTATTTTTCGCGCTCGACCGACTACGGTGCCACGTGGTCAGCCCCGCAGGACGTATCGCTCGCCGGACAGGGCGTGAGCCACGCCTTCCCAGCCATCGCGTCTTCCGGGCAGGCGGGCGATGTGCGGATTGCGTGGATGGACGCGCGCAACAACGGGCGCTGGAACGTCATCTACCGCTCCAGCAGTGATGGCGGCGCGACCTGGTCGCCGGAAACCCAGCTATCATCCTACGTCGAGGGCTACTCCTACATCAACGCCGATGGCTACCAGTTCCCATTTGGCGACTACTTTGAAATGGATGTGGACGAGACGACAACAACGCACGTGGTGTGGGGCGAAGGCGCGAACTATGTCGGGCCGGGCAACATCTGGTATAACCGGGTGGGGCCCTAGCAGTCCAATCACAAGAGGTCTTTCAAAGCCGCCTCTGCCTCACTAAATTGGAACCGGTAGCCCAGCGCCAACAGCCGTTCCGGCACCGCGCGCTGCCCGCCCAACAACAGCAGGCGCGCGAAATCCCCGAGCATCAACTCTAGCGCAAAGGCCGGCATCGGCAACCATGACGGTCGCTTCAGCGCCCGGCCGACCGCGCGGCTAAAGTCGGCGTTGGTCAGCGGGTTCGGCGCGGTCAGGTTATAGGCCCCGCGGGCATCGGGCCGCTCGATGAGCAAGCGAATGGCCGCGACCTCATCCGCGATGTGTATCCACGGCATGAACTGCCGTCCATTACCCGTCGGTCCGCCGGCAAAGTAACGGAACGGCAAGACAAACAGCGGTAGCGCGCCACCCTCGCCGCTCAGAACCACTCCATTGCGGAGTATTACCCGCCGCACATCCATGGCTTCCACCTCAGCCGTGGCCGCTTCCCAATCCACGCAGACCCGCGCCAGAAAATCGTCGCCCGCCGGTGTCTGCTCCGTCACGACCTCGTCGCCATTCGCACAGCCATAATAGCCGATGCCCGACGCCTGGATGAGTACCAGTGGCTTCTGCCTCGCCGCCGTCACGGCCTCGACCACCGCGCGTCCCGCGTCCACCCGGCTCTGATAGATTCGCCCCTTGCGCGCCGCGGTCCACGGCGGCCTGCCAATCGTTTCGCCCGCCAGATTGACAATCGCCGTCGCGCCATCGGCCAAAGCGCCCCAGCCGGTTGCCGTCCGCCCGTCCCAACCCACGACGTTAACCCGCCCCGGAAACGGCGGGACGTGACCGGGGCGGCGGCTCAAGATCACGACCTCATGACCGGCCTCCAGCAGGCGGGGCGCGAGCGCCCGGCCAATCAGTCCGGTGCCGCCGGTAATGACAATGCGTCCCATCGGCCGCTCCTCTCTTCCCAACTCAATCACTGACGCCGACTAGAAAGTAACCCGCGCTTCTATAAACCCCACAACACCACCAGGAGAGCCAAAATCACGCCCATTAAGATCAACGTGAGGAGCGCGCCGACGCGCACATAATCTTTGAACTTATAACCGCCGGGCCCCATCACCAGCACGTTGGCCGGGTGCGCCAGCGGTGTAATGAACGCCAGCGAGCAGCCATAGGCCACCGCCAGGGCAAAGGCGCGCGGATCGACATGCACCGCTTCAGCCGCGTGAATCGCGATCGGCGCGAGAATCACCGCCGCGGCCTGCCCGCTCATCACTTGGGTAAACAGCGTCGTCACGACGAGCAAGCCCGCGACAACGACCAGCGGCCCATGGGCGCCCAGTTGGTTTACGATGGCTTCGCCGAACATCACAGCCAAGCCCGTGTTAGTCATGGCCAGTCCAACCGGCAGCATACCCGCAATCAGGAATATGCTCTTCCACTCCACCGCTTGATAGGCCTCATCCATCGAGAGCGCGCCGACCACGACCATCGCCAGCGCGCCCGCCAGCACGGCTTCGGCCGTCGCTAACAGGCCGCTGGCCGCCAACGTGATGGCGATCGCCATGATCACAATCGCGTGCGGCATTCGCTGGGTGCGCACGCCTTCCTCCGCCGTGTCCGTCAACACGATGAAGTCGCCATCGTCCTGCAGCACGCCGACGCGCGCGCGCGGGCCGAGCACCAGGAGCGCATAGCCCGGCTTGAGCGCAAGTTCACCCAGCCCCACCCGTTGTGGGCGGCCCTGACGCCAGATGGCAATGACGTTCAGACCGAATTTCTCGCGGAAGCGGATCTCACGCAGCGTCTTGTCCACCGCGCGCGAGCGCGGGGAGAGCACCACCTCAAATAATCCGATATCGCCGTCGCTCAGGCTCTCGAGCCGCGCCGGTTCCGACAAGATCTCAAGCCCTCGCGCGCGCAACTCCTCGACCTGCTCTGCGCGTGCTTGCAGAAAAACGCTCTCACCGCCCTTCAGCCGCTCGCTGGGCGGCGGCGCCAGACGCGAATGACCATTGTTCAAAATCGCGATAACATTGACCCCGAGGTCGCTGCCCAGTCCAACTTCGGCCAGTGTACGCCCGACCAGCGCCGAGACGGCCGGCACGCGCGCGTTAACCCAGCGTTCGCCCAAACCATAGACATCGGCCAGGCGGGTGCGCGAGGCCAACATCAGCCGTTCCCAATCGGCTGGCCCGCGGCGTGGGAGCAGGCGGCGGCCAATCAGCACCATGTAGAGGATACCGACGATGATCAACGGCACACCGATGGGCGCGAAATCGAGCAGTTCAAACGCGCGATAGTTCGCGTCGTGCAAGGCCGCGCTGACCAGAATGTTGGAAGTCGTCAGCAGCGTTGCCATGCCGCCTAGCAGCGTGCCGAAGGCCAGCGGCATCATCAACCTGGATAGGCTGATCTGTCGCTCGCGCGAGATGCCCACCGCTACCGGCAACAGCACAGATGCCGCCGCGATGTTGTTCATGAACAGCGAGAGGAACGCTGCAACAACCATGAGCGCGACAATCATCGTCAACTCGCTGTGCCCGCCCAAGCGCATCAACTGCACACCAAGGGCTCGCGTGGCGCCCGTGCGCGCCAACCCGGCAGTCAGGATAAAAATGCCCAGAATGGTGATGACCGCCGAGCGGCTGAAACCGGACAGCGCCTCCTCCGGCGTCAGCACGCCGCTGACCCCCAGCGCCACGACCAGCAGTAGTGCGACCAGGTCGGCGCGCAGCCATTCGGTGATGAAGAAGATGGCCGCGACAATCAGCAGAAATAGGACGAGGATAGCGTGGATAGTCATACGTCATAGCCGGTGACAAAGGACAGGCCGCGGAACAATCAATGGACGGTTTGTCCATTCACTGATCCCATGCCGACCCGCCGTCGCCTTGCAGAAAATCTACTGCTGGGTATAGCGCAGATTCGTAGGGGCGAAGCCACGGCCATACCTCACCCTGTTTAGCAACCATATGGCTGGCCGTGGCTTCGCCCTTCCCTGCCACGGCCACACCTCAACCCCCGCTCGCCGTCGTGGCACGCTGTTTCTCCCCGCTTTCGCGCGCTCTCGCGGCGTGTCGTTTCGAGCGAGAAGTTCCGATCGCCCATCCTTGGGAGAGGGGCCGGGGGTGAGGCGAAGGGTTTTGAAAACCCTTCGGGTCTGTCCCTACCCGTACCACCTCACCTCTCCGACGATTCTGCGGCATACCCTCTACTGCTCAACAGTTGGACAGTCTGGCTTGATCCCGATTACGGCTCCTCCGCACTGCCAATTTCGATCGGCGCCGGCGTAAGCGCAATGACAGCCATTGCCTGCAACATCTCGTGTGCGGCCTGCGCGCGTGCCAGCCACGGCGCCGCGGCGGACTGCCAGACAGGGTACGCCTCGGCCCAGGCACTATAGGTCGCCAACCATTCATCCACTTCCGATTGTAGTTCAGACAACAGCAAACCTACCCGCCCGCTTTCGCCCGCGCTCGTGAAAAGCCATTCGGCGACCTCAAACCGCGAGCCAAACGGTAGGCGTGTGCCTATCGTCTTCGCCATCTGTCCCAGCCGCGCCCGCGACAGAAAGACCCCACAGCGCGCAGGAACAAGCAGGAAGCGCACCACGTCGCGCAGGCGCAACTCGCCATCGGGTGAATAGCCCGTGGCGCTTGACAGACTGCCGTTTGCCATGCCCTGCCCGTCGGTGATGGGCGGCCCCTGGCCGTCAGTCCACAGGGTTTCGCGCGTCAATTTCGCTAGCTCGCGATAGAAGGGGTGGACGAACGGCTGGCACTCAACCGCCAGACAGCAGACGGGAACCCACGCGAGGAGATCGCTCCTTACCTTTAGCCCCTCTCGCTCATGGGGAGAGGGATTTAGGGTGAGGTGCGCGAGGAAGCCGAGACCAAGGCCGACGTGGTCGGGCGCGCCGACGGCGTTCCCGTGTTCAATTCGCCCCACTCGTCGGTGTAGGCTGTGCCGTAAGGATAGACGTTCAGCAGGAACAGGTCGGCATAGGCCGATGCGAGAGCCGTTTGATCGCTGTCCGTTTCTAAAGCGTTAGCGAAGGGCTCATGCCGGCGCGCTTCGGCCAGCGCCGTACTGTCCGGCTCGTGGAGCCAGAGGCAGGAGAGAAGTGGGTAGAGCGAAGCATCGCTCACATAAGAGTCCATTGAACTGGCCGTGTCAGTCCCCTAGCCTAAGCCATTAGGTCCGCGGCAGCCGGTACGCGCTCACGTCCGGCCTGAATGGGCGCAGCATCCAATTGGGCCGCCGCCACTCGCCGCTGGGCGGGCGGGTCATCGCCAACCAGCGCCGGTAAACTTCGTGCGACCGGCGCGTATCCACGAACACATCACCATACTTATCGCCCGCCTGCGCCTTGCCGACAGTCACCTTTTGGTGCCAGCAGTGCATCCCGCTGATCGGATCAGGTTGCACGGGCATCGCCAGATTCTGATGCACACCTGCATCGGTCCACCAGATGCGCTCGGTGTCCGGGTCGTCGGATTTGAATGGGCGGACACCCTTCAACTGCTTCAGGCGCCACTCACCGTTCGCCTCGCTCAAATCCACCAGCGCCGAGGCCGCGCGGCTTGTCCCCTCGCCTTCGGCCAATCGCCAGCGGCCCAGATGGTGCGAACAAGCGATGACGCCGGGGCGGATGCCTTCCGTCACCCAGACCTTATCCACGAAATGGCCGATCTCGGTCGTCACGCGCACGAGATCGCCGGTCTTCACACCCAGCCGCGCCGCGTCGGCGGTGTGCAGCCACGTCGGGTTGCTATGCGAGATCTCGACGAGCCACTTGGCGTTGGCACTGCGCGTGTGAATCAGCGTCGGCAGACGATATGTTGAGAGCAGAACGAATTCGTTGGCTTCGCGGTTGACGCGCTCCGGATGGACATGGCTCTGCACATGTTTCGGGATAGCCAGTTCAGGCCAGCCAAAATCGCGCAAGGTGGTCGAGTAAAACTCCAATTTGCGCGAGGGCGTGCGGAAGCCGAAGCGCGGCTGATCGCCAACCATCACACCGATCGGGCGGCCCAGTTCCCCCATCACCGGCACCGGTGCGGGCACAATGTTCTTCGGCGGCGCGGCGGGCGCCTGTGCATAGATGATGCCGGTTGTCTCGTCAACCTGCGCCTCTTTCATTTCGTCGGCGCTCAATGCGCGCTCGTATTCAGCCTGCGCGCCTTGGCGAATCTCAAACGCGCCGTACTTGCGCATGTAGGCCAGCGCCGTCAGTCCCTCGCGCGCCGCGGCCGCCGGCAGGCCCGGCACCGAGTTCTCAAACATCCAGCCGTAATAATCGTCCACCGTGATGCGCTCTGCGGGGCGGTAGGGCGACTCGAAATATTGCCGGATGCCGAGCGCGCCATCGGGGTCAATCTCCCAACTGAGGTCAATCCAGAACTCGGTCTCTTCCCAGACCTGCCCCGGGTTGGCCTCGTAGGTGCGGTTGACCTTCTTGCCGAGCCGTTCCAGCGCGGCCCGTAGCACCGGCTGGCGGAAGGCGATCCATTGACCGGCGTGCGTCTCTTGGCTCATCACGTCGTGCCGTTCGGAGCTGTGCCCCATCGGCAGGACATAGTCGGCCCACCAGGCCGACTCGTTCCACGTCGGCGTCAGCGCCACGTGCAGGCCGATCTTTGATTCGTCGCGCAGCGCTTCGAGCCACGTGAAACCATCGGGGTTGGTCCACAGCGGGTTATAAACTCGCGTGAAATACACGTCGAGTTTGCCGCGCCCTTCTTTCAGGAAATGGGGCAGTAGAAAGCTCATCTCAAAGTAGGAGAGCGAATACTCGCGCGGCCACGACAACTCGTTCCAGCGTTTGACGTGCGGCGCCAGCCGGTGCGGGCGCGGCACCCACTTGTCCCACGCGTTGGCCGACGTGCCGCCCTCGACGCCGATACTGCCGGTCAGCACATTGAGGAACCAGATACAGCGCGCCACCTGCCACCCGCCGAGGTTGCCCGATCCCGCACTGCGCCAGTTGTGTGTCGCCAGTTTCCCGCCACAGTTCGCCACATCCTCCGCGATGCCCTGCAAGACACGCGCCTCCACGCCCGACTCTTTCGCGGCGTACTCGAACGTGTATTCGGCGTATTCGCGCTTGAGGGCTTCTTCAAACTGGTCAAAACTCACCGCCGGGGGCGCGGAGCGTGCTTCTCGGTTCTCATCGGCGTTCTCCGCGCGCTCTGCGGTGAGTGATTTGAGGTACTCGTCCCAATTCACCCATTGCCGCACAAACTCGCGGTTATAGCGCCCTGTCCGAATCAGATAGTTGGCGATGGCGAGCAGGATGGCCGCCTCGGAGCCGGGCCATGGCGCGATCCACGTATCGGCCATCGAGGCAGTGTTCGAGAGGCGCGTATCCATCACAATCAACTTGGCGCCGTTCATCTTGCCCTCGATGATGCGCTGGGCGTGCGGGTTGAAGTAGTGGCCGGTTTCGAGATGACTGCTGATCAGCAGGATGACGTTTGCATTGGCGTGGTCGGGGCTGGGGCGGTCGAATCCCATCCAGAAGGCGTAGCCCGCGCGCGCGCCCGACGAGCAGATGTTGGTGTGCGAGTTATGGCCGTCCAACCCCCACGCGGGCAAAACCCACTCCATCAGGCCGTCGTGACCCGGCCGCCCGACGTGGTACATCACCTCGTTGTGGCGGCTTTCCTGTATGGCCCTGCGGATGCGCCCGCCGATGTCTTTCAGCGCGTCTTCCCAACTGACGCGCACCCACCGCCCTTCGCCGCGCTTGCCCGCGCGCTTGAGCGGGTAGAGAATGCGGTCGGGGTCCTTGACCTGATTGATGGTCGCCGGGCCTTTGGCGCAGTTGCGCCCTCGACTGCCGGGATGCGCCGGGTTGCCCTCAAACTTGCGCACCTGCATCGTGTCCTTGTCCACCCAGGCCAGCAAACCACAGCCTGATTCGCAATTGAAGCACACCGTCGGCACGAGCATGTAGTGTTTGGGGCTTTTCTGCGGCCACTGCTTGGGGTCCCATTCGACCCAATCATCCCACTGTTCCGGCGGCGGGTACTGTTGCATCCGTTCACCGGCCATTGTCTGCTGTAGATCGAGCTTGAGCGGAACGTCTTTCATGGACTATCCTGTGAACTGTCGAATCCGATGGCTCGGGCGATCACGCAATCACTTCGAGCTTCTGCGGCAGCACCTCGGCGACGATCTCATGCTGGTATGCGTCGGCGAGCAGTTCGCCGTCGGCGTGCACCGGCAGTGGCTCCTCCGACTTAATCGTGATGCGGCGCGCGCGCGCCATCTTGACCAGCGGGTCGCCGACATGCGCGCCGCGCATCACCTTCGGAGTCAGCATGACGATCTGCAGTTTGCTCATGCCGCGCGCGACGCACACATCCAAGAAGCCGTCGGCGAGATCGGCCTCCGGCGTGAACAGGTAACTGCCACCGCCCGACCAGCGCCCGTTGCCCAGCGTAATGTCGGTAATGTCCTGCGCCATCGTTTGCCCATCGAGCGTCATGACCACACGCGGCGTGCGATACGACTGCCTTAGCGTCACGACAACCGCGGCGATATAGATCAGCGAGCCGCGCACCCAGTTGATCTTGCGCGCTTCCAGATTGACCTGCGCTTGAAAGCCAACGCCGATGCTGTTGGTGCTGATCTCGCCGTTGACGCGCGTCAAATCCACGCGCCGTGTCTGGCCTGCCGCAATCTTGTCGCATGCCATCTGCCAGTCGGTCGGCAGGCCGAGGTTCCTGACGAAGTCGTTACCCGATCCAATGGGAATGATGCCGAGCGTGCCCGCCGTGCCGTTGCCCGCCGCCTGAACCAGACCGCTGACGGCTTCGTGCACCGTGCCATCTCCGCCAGCCGCGATGATCAACTCGAAACCGTCCTGGCGGGCGCGGCGGGCGATTTCAACCGCCTCGCGTGGCGCGCGGGTCTGCGCGATGTCACTCTCGACGCCGAGGCTCGCCAACCGTTCCTTGATGCCGGCCAGCCACTGCGCGGCCTGACCTCGGCCCGCGGCCGGATTCAGGATCAGTTTTGCCGAGCGCATACCCCTCCCGTAGGTCGAGCGGCAGTCTAGTTATTCGGCACTTGCTGGGGCGCCATCACGAATGCCCACTCATAGGCATACAACCCGCCAATCGCCAACAGACCCGCGATGGACAGCGCAATCGCGACAGTCCCGGCCAGCCCGACCAGAACCAACGGCAACACCAGGCCGCCGATGACGCTCGCCCAGTACCAGCGGCGATAGCGCCCGTGCGTGATCATGTGCGCGGCGGCGGCTACTTGGCTGGCGTGCGGCACAGCAAACTCGCCGCCAATCGTCAGTAGGAGATTGACAATCAGGCTCACCGCAAAGAGCAACGTGATTTCCTCGCCCATATTGACCACCACTGGCTTCATCACCATAAAACCTGCCGCGCCGGCCATGATAGATTGGACGAACAGATGAAAAGGCAGGAGCGGGCTCCGCCACAGATCGCGCCCTTCGGCTTGCGCGAACAGAAATGCCGTATAAACGGCGGCCAGCATCGCCACCGGAATCCCCAGCCACGAAAGCACTTGAACCATTTCTGTCAACGCCAGCAGGTGCATGAGCAAGATAAGAGCCGCGAGACCCGAGAAGCCAATCAAGATAAACGCGCCGCGCGTCAGCCACGACCTCCATTGCGGTCGAATCAACATATAGTAAAACCGCCGCGGCTGATCCAAATCCCAGATCAGCAGTCCTGTGGTTATCGCGATGAAAATCAGCGACAGCACCAGCGGCAACACGGCCAATGCGCTGGGCGGCGTGTCCAACCCTAATAGAAATGCCGCCACGGTCATGAACAAGCCGGTGCCAACCGCCTTCGTCACCAGATAGGCCGGCACCTGCCAATGCCACGGCACGCGATGCGGCACGTTATAGACCTCGCGCGGCCCCGCCGCCGACTGCATCAGTGCGCTCGCCATGCGACCCTCGCC